>QKGY01000033.1 GCA_003250235.1 Desulfuromonadaceae bacterium | reverse complement strand
CTGGCTAAGTTTTTTGAAGGGACTCAAGGGACCCTGCTTGGCCTAGTCAGTGCCTTTACCGGTGGGGCGTTGCAGAGGATGACGGTTTTTGCCCTGGGCATTATGCCGTATATCAGCGCTTCTATTATTCTGCAGCTACTTACGGTTGTTTTTGAGCCTGTGGAGCGCCTGTCAAAAGAAGGCGAACAGGGACGCAAGACCATTACCAAGTGGACCCGTTACGGTACGGTGGTTCTTTCCGTTATCCAGGGGGCCGGCATTGCTGTTGGCCTCCAGACCATGCGTGGCCCCGCAGGCGAATACGTCGTACCTGACCAGGGGATCGGTTTTGTTCTTCTGACGATCATCACCCTGACGGCGGGTACGGCGTTCATTATGTGGCTCGGGGAGCAGATTACCGAGCGCGGTATTGGCAATGGCATCTCGCTGATTATTTTTGCCGGTATTGTCGCCAATATGCCGTCTGCCATTGTGAATAGCATCCGTCTGTTCAAAACCGGCGCCTTGTCGCTCTTTATGGTTCTGGTCATTGTGATCGTCATGATCGCTGTTGTGGCTGCCATTATTTTTATGGAGCGTGGACAGCGTCGGGTGCCGATTCACTATGCCAAACGTGTTGTCGGCATGCGGAACTATGGTGGACAGACAAGTCATCTGCCGTTGAAGGTTAACATGAGTGGGGTTATTCCCCCCATTTTTGCCAGCTCCATTATCATGTTTCCGGCAACGGTCGCTAACTTGGTGGATGTTCCCTGGGTGAAGACCATCGCCTCGATGATGACGCCGAGTCACTGGCTGTATAATGTTTTTTTCGTTGCATTTATCATTTTCTTCTGCTATTTCTACACGGCTGTGACTTTCAACCCTGTGGATGTGGCAGAGAATATCAAGAAGCAGGGGGGGTATATTCCTGGGGTTCGTCCTGGGAAAGCCACTGCTGAGCATATTGATATCGTTTTGAGCCGGATTACATTCGCCGGAGCCCTTTACGTATCGGCTGTATGCGTCCTTCCCACCATATTGATCGGGCAGTTCAATGTTCCGTTCTACTTTGGCGGGACGTCGCTGTTGATCGTCGTTGGGGTCGGGCTGGATACTGCGTCCCAGATTGAAGCGCACCTGATTTCCCGTTCTTATGAAGGGTTTATGAAGGGCGTAACCATCAAGGGACGCCGGGGTTAAAGGTTGTCGCTATGAAGCTTATTCTGCTCGGACCTCCTGGTGCCGGTAAGGGTACTCAGGCTAAGATGCTTACCGATCTTTTCAATATCCCTCAGGTTTCGACGGGTGATATCCTTCGCGCCGCTGTTAAAGAGGGAACACCCATGGGGGTTAAGGCTAAAGGGTTTATGGACGCCGGAGGCCTGGTTCCTGATGAGGTCGTTGTTGGTATTGTTCGGGAGCGTCTTCAAAAGCCAGACTGTGCCGCCGGGTTTATTCTGGATGGGTTTCCCCGGACGGTACCCCAGGCAGATGCTCTCAAGGATACCTTGGCTGAGCTCGGTAAGGATCTTGATGCCGTGATCTCACTTGAGGTGGACTCCGAGGCGCTTGTCGAGAGGCTCACGGGGCGCCGCACCTGCCGTGATTGCGGACGTGGCTACCACATCAAGTTCGATCCTCCCCGTGTTGCTGGGAAATGTGATGCTTGTGGCGGCGAGTTGATCCAACGAGATGACGACAAAGAGGAAACGATCCGCAAGAGGCTTGAGGTTTATCAGTCCTCCACGGAACCTTTAATATCTTACTATCGTAAAGCAGGACTGCTAGGAACCATCGACGGGATGCAGGACATCCAGGTGGTCAAAAAAGAGATTCTGGCAGCCCTGTCTGTTGCCTGAAGTGATAACGATTAAGACCCGTAATGAGCTCGACCGCATGCGAACTGCCGGTCGGATGGTGGCTGAAATTCTGGCTGTCCTTCGAGAAGAGGTGGTTCCCGGGGTGACAACCCTGGAGCTTGATAAAATTGCGGAACGCGAGTGTTTGAAGAGAAAAGCCCGGCCTGCTTTCAAAGGATATGGCGGGTTTCCTTTCACGATCTGTGCTTCTCCTAACGAGAAGGTCGTGCATGGGTTTGCTAATCGCGAACCCCTGGTGGAAGGGGATATTCTCAGTATTGATTTCGGGGTTGTTTACCAGGGGTTTTATGGAGATGCGGCGGTGACTCTGCCCGTTGGGGTCATTTCTCCAGATAGAGCAAAGCTCTTGGCAGTGACTCAGGAGTCGCTTGTTGCTGCGATTCAGGCGGCGCAAGTAGATGGACGCCTCTCGGATATCTCTCACGCTGTTCAATCTTTGGTTGAAAAGCAAGGGTATGGAGTCGTCAGGGAGTTTGTCGGTCACGGCATTGGGAGGCAGTTGCATGAAGCCCCTCAGATCCCTAACTTTGGTCCGCGTGGGCAGGGTCCGAAGTTGAGAGCCGGGATGACTCTAGCTATTGAACCCATGATTAATATGGGGTCACCGGGCGTCCGGATTCTTGATGACGGGTGGACGGCTGTGACTGTTGACGGGAAACCGTCGGCTCATTTTGAACACACGGTGGCCGTGACAGACAATGGCCCCGAGATTTTGACGGTAGTATAGGAAAAGGCAAGCTGACGCTTGGAATTCCTTGTGTCGGCTTTTGAATTTGTTATCAGGATAAATCTTCATCCAAGTAAAGGAATGTGGCATGAAAGTCCGAGCTTCGGTTAAGGCGATCTGTGACAAGTGCAAAGTCATAAAGCGTAAGGGCATTGTCAGGATCATCTGTGAGAACCCCAAGCATAAGCAGAAACAAGGTTAAAGGATTAGGAGGAAAAGACATTGGCACGTATTGCTGGTATCGACTTACCGAGGAATAAACGGAGTGAAGTTGCGCTCACCTATATCTATGGTATTGGTCGCTCTTCCTCTCAGGAGATTCTTGCCAAGGCTGGGGTGGATGCGAATACCCGGACGGATGATCTGACTGAAGCTGAAGTCGCCAAGATTCGTGAAATCATCGACCGCGAGTATCGGGTTGAAGGTGACCTTCGCAGGGAGATTTCCATGAATATCAAGCGCCTGATGGATCTGGGCTGCTATCGCGGTCTGCGTCATCGGCGTGGTCTGCCTGTTCGTGGGCAGAAAACGAAAACAAATGCCCGCACCCGCAAAGGTCCTCGTAAGACCGTCGCCGGTAAGAAGAAATAACGGGAGGAAGCATGGCTAAGCCAGGTAAAAAAGTTGTAAGAAAAAAAGTCGAGAAGAAAAATGTCGCAAATGGTGTGGCTCACATCCAAGCGACCTTTAACAATACCATCGTGACGATTACCGATATTGCCGGTAACGTTATTTCTTGGTCCACTTGTGGCGCCAAGAACTTCAAAGGCTCCCGTAAGAGTACTCCTTTTGCGGCACAGGTAGCAGCCGAAGACGCAGCCAAAAAAGCCATGGAACATGGCATGCGCAGCCTTATCGCTTATGTCAAAGGACCCGGTTCCGGACGTGAGTCCGCTTTGCGCGCGCTTCAGGCTGCTGGGCTCAACATCACGATGATCAAGGATGTAACGCCTATTCCCCACAATGGCTGCCGCCCCCCCAAACGCAGAAGAGTTTAAAGAGATAAGGAGGACGAACGTTGGCTAGATATACAGGACCTGTCTGCCGCTTGTGCAGGAGGGAAAATGCGAAACTGTTCCTGAAAGGGGACAGATGCCATACAGATAAATGTGCGATTGAGCGCCGTAACTATGCACCTGGTCAGCACGGCCAGGGTCGTACCAAAGTTACCGACTACGGGACTCAGCTGCGCGCCAAGCAGAAGGTGAAACGTACGTACGGGTTGATCGAAAAACAATTCCGGTCGACGTTTGACAAGGCTGATCGGATGAAGGGCGTAACCGGCGAAAATCTGCTGATGCTGCTCGAGCGCCGCCTCGACAGCATGGTTTATCGCATGGGATTTGCCACTTCGCGGAATGAAGCCCGTCTGCTTGTCCGCCAGGGGCACTTTCTGGTTAACGGCCGCAAGGTCAATATCCCTTCCTATCTCGTACGCGTCGGCGATGCGGTAGCGCTGAGGGAGAAGAGCCAAAAAATCGTTCGTATCAATGAGGCCTTAGACGGTGTGATGCGTCGTGGCATTCCTACCTGGGTCGAGCTGGATCGTGCTGCGTTCAAAGGAACGGTCAAGACCCTGCCTGTCCGTGAGGAAATGACTACGCCTGAATTCCAAGAACATCTCATTGTCGAACTGTACTCCAAGTAATCTACTTGGCAGTCCGCTGATGTAACCTCATTACGGAGGATACGAATGTATAAAAACTGGAGAGATCTGATCAAGCCAAAGCGCCTCCAGATTGAGTCGGATACTCTGACCGATACCTACGGTAAGTTTTACGCCGAACCCTTTGAACGTGGGTTCGGTACCACCTTGGGGAACTCCTTGCGTCGGATTCTGCTTTCCTCCCTGCAGGGAGCAGCTATCACATCCGTTCGCATCAAAGGGGTTTTGCACGAGTTCTCTACTGTGCCCGGCGTGACTGAGGATGTTACCGATATCATTCTTAATCTCAAAGGTGTCCTTCTCAAGCTTCATGGCTACGAGAGCCGTAACATTCGGATCGTTAAAAAGGGCGCCGGCGTCATTACAGCTGGTGACATCATTACCGATTCGCAGGTTGAAATTCTCAATCCAGATCATCATATCGCCACGTGTTCCAAGGAGGCTGATGTTGAGATGGATATGGTCGTCAGCCTCGGTAAAGGGTATGTTCCTGCTGAGAGGAACAGGGACGAAAAGGCCCCTGTAGGAACCATTCCCATCGACTCCATCTTTTCACCGATGAAGAAGGTTAACTTCACGGTGACGAATGCCAGGGTGGGGCAGATTACCGACTATGATAAGCTTACGCTTGAGGTGGTTACTGACGGTAGCGTACGCCCTGATGATGCGGTTGCTTATGCTGCCAAGATTCTCAAGGAGCAGCTGCAGATCTTCATCAACTTTGACGAAAATTTGGAGCCCGTTGCTCAGGAAGTGGCTGAAGAAGGTCGGAAAATCAATGAAAATCTCTATCGGAGCGTCGACGAGCTCGAGCTTTCGGTTCGTAGCGCCAACTGTCTGAAAAACGCCAATATCCACCTCATTGGGGATTTGGTGCAGCGCAGCGAGGCTGAGATGCTGAAGACTCAGAACTTCGGGCGAAAGTCTTTGAATGAGATTAAGGATATATTGGCCGAGATGGATCTGACCCTGGGGATGAAGCTGGATAATTTCCCGGATCCCGAGTATCTCAAAATGATTCAGAAGGGAAACGAGGAGGAATAATTCCCCCTTTCCCGAGGAATAAAGAAGAAAGGACCCGAAGACAATGCGTCACAATAAATCTGGAAAACGGCTCGGCCGCAACTCCAGCCACCGTTCGGCCATGATGCGTAATATGGTGACTTCTCTGATTCTGCACGAGAAGATCACGACAACGGATTCCCGGGCCAAAGAGCTGAGGAAAGTTGCCGAGAGAATGATCACTTTGGGCAAGCGTGGAGATCTACACGCCCGTCGGCAGGCCCTTGCTGTTATCCGCGAGCGCAAAGTGGTTGCCAAACTGTTTGATATGGTTGCCCCGCGCTACAAAGATCGTCCCGGCGGATATACTCGGATTATTAAGGTCGGCAGCCGTCTCGGTGACAACGCGCCCCAATCCATTATCGAGCTGGTTGAAGAGGGTTTCACGCCGAAGCCCAGCAAAAAAGCAGCAGTCGCCAAGGTTGACGCACCCGCTCCTAAGGTTGAGAAAGTCGAGGAACCTACCCAGGTGGCAGAAGAGGCCAAGGTAGAAGAGCCTGGCGAAGAGAACGCTTGATAGCGGCAGGAAATCTTAATAAAAAGGCAAGGAGCCTAGGCTCCTTGCCTTTTTTTGTGGTTCTGAAACCCGGGCTTCACCTTGACGAAACTTCAAGATTCATGCTAGTGTTACCCACCTAATTTCTTGGAGTTCCGATGTATTACCCCACTTTGGAGCAGTTTCGTTCCCTCTGCCAGCAAGGCACTCTCATCCCCGTCTGCAGAGATATCCTTGCCGATATGGAAACTCCCGTTTCCGCCTTTCGCAAGATTGATGACGGCCATACTTCGTTCCTGCTTGAAAGTATTGAAGGGGGGGAAAAGTGGGCGCGATATTCTTTCCTGGGGAGCGGTCCGGCGAAAGTGTTCCGTTCCAAAGGGGATTTCTATGAAGTTCTCGATGGGCATACGGTCATTCAGTCCGGTCGAACAGATGACCCCCTCAGGGAACTGAAACGGTTTCTAGCTCCCTACAAGCCGGTCAGCCTTTCTGAGTTGCCTCGTTTCTTTGGTGGTGCTGTGGGATACCTCGGGTATGACATGGTGCGCTTCATCGAGAAGCTTCCGGACGACAATCCCAGAAATATTGGCGCCTATGACACTTGTTTCATGCTGACCGAGCAACTGCTGATCTTTGACGCGATGCGTCAGAAGATCAAGGTCGTATGCAATGTCCACTTGCAGCAGGGAGAGTCTGTTGAGGAGGCTTACGCGCGGGGTCAGTCCGGAGTCGAGGCACTTATCGCGCGCCTTCGCATTCCTCTGGCGTCTTCCCCGCTTCGCCGGAATCCTGACAAGGTAACGCTCACTCCCAATTTTTCCCCCGGAGATTTTAAGCAGGCCGTTGAACGTTGCAAGGAATATATCCGTGCGGGAGATATTTTCCAGGTCGTGCTTTCCCAACGGTTTTCAGGGGATCTTACTGCAGACCCGTTTGACATCTATCGGGCCCTGCGAACCATCAATCCCTCTCCGTACATGTTCTTTCTGCGTTTCGGTCCCACCCTGGTCATCGGTGCGTCCCCCGAGGTTCTGGTGCGCAAAGAGGATGATCGCATAGAAGTTCGGCCGATTGCCGGCACGCGTCCTCGGGGAGCAACGGCCGAGGAGGATGCCCGGCTGGAAAAGGAACTGCTGGACGATCCCAAAGAGTGTGCGGAACACATCATGCTTGTGGACCTTGGCCGAAACGATGTCGGCCGCGTTTCACGACCCGGAACCGTTGAGGTCAGTGAACTGATGGTCGTCGAGCGTTATTCCCACGTCATGCATATCGTATCCAATGTCCGGGGCCAGCTTGAAGAGGGACAGGACGCCTTTAATGTCTTCCGGGCCGCCTTTCCGGCAGGGACGCTCTCTGGCTCTCCGAAAATCCGAGCGATGGAAATCATTGACGAACTGGAGCCGTGTCGCCGGGAGATTTATGGCGGCGCCATTGGCTATTTCTCCTTTTCCGGCAATATGGATATGGCGATCGCCATTCGGACCCTGGTGGTTCACGACGGTAAAATTCATCTGCAGGCCGGTGCGGGTATCGTGGCCGATTCTGATCCCCAGGCCGAGTATCAGGAGACGATCAACAAGGCGATGGGTGTGCGCAAGGCGATCGACATGGCCAGCGGAGGGCTTGACTGATGCTGCTCATGCTCGATAACTACGATTCTTTTACGTACAACCTGGTTCAGTACCTTCAAGAGCTGGGTGCGGATGTACGAGTTTTCCGAAACGACAAGATAACCGTCGAAGAAATAGCTGCCTTGCGTCCTCGCCGGATCGTTATCTCCCCAGGTCCGTGTTCTCCTGCCGAGGCGGGAATTTCCGTCGAGCTGATCCAGCGCCTCTCCGGAAGCATTCCCATGCTGGGGGTCTGTCTGGGGCATCAATCCATTGGCCATGCTTTCGGGGGCAAGGTGATCCGGGCTCCGCATCTGATGCACGGCAAGACAAGCCTGATCCATCATGATAGCAGCGGTGTTTTCAAGGGGTTGTCCAACCCTTTTGTCGCAACCCGCTACCATTCTCTGATTGTTGAGAAAGAAAGCCTACCCGCCTGCCTGAGGGTGACGGCCTGGGTGGACGATGGCACCATCATGGGGCTTGAGCATCGCGAGCGACCTCTCTGGGGGGTGCAGTTCCATCCTGAGTCGATATTGACCGTTGAAGGAAAGAATCTTCTGAGGAATTTTCTGGATTTAACGTAAACAAATTCAGGTCGCCCTTTTATTTGCTGGTGGCGACAAGGAGATAGAACCATGATCAAGTCAGCTATAGCGAAGGTGGTCGAACGTAAGGATCTGAGCGAAGGGGAGATGGTCGAGGTGATGGACCAGATCATGTCCGGCGGGGCGACTGCGGCTCAGATCGGTGCCTTCATTACCGCATTGCGGATGAAGGGGGAGACCGTCGAAGAAATCACCGGCGCGGCACGGGTCATGCGGGAACGGGCCACTCCCATAAGGGTCGGTCGCAATGTGCTGGACATGGATCGCGACGACATCAATATCGATCAGGAAACGATCCTGGATGTGGTCGGCACCGGCGGCGACGGCACCAACACCTTTAACATCTCGACGACGGTCACCTTCGTGGTTTCCGCCTGCGGCGTCAAGGTGGCCAAGCATGGCAACCGTTCTGTGTCTTCGGCCTGTGGAAGCGCCGATGTTCTCGAAGCTCTCGGCGTCAATCTCGATGTAACCCCGGAAGTTGTGGAGCGGTGCATTAGTGATATCGGTGTCGGCTTTCTCTTTGCGCCGGCTTTGCACGGCGCCATGAAATATGCCATAGGCCCGCGCAAGGAAATCGGTATACGCACGATTTTCAATATCCTGGGTCCCTTGACCAATCCTGCCAAGGCGGATTGTCAGGTGATGGGGGTGTACCGCGAGGACCTGGTTGAGCCCCTGGCGCACGTTCTGCACAACCTGGGCTGCCGCAGAGGGTTTGTCGTTTTCGGCCTTGACGGCATGGATGAAATTACGCT
>QKGY01000115.1 GCA_003250235.1 Desulfuromonadaceae bacterium | reverse complement strand
TGGCGCTGCTCTGCGTTGCCGATCGCGGCGACGAGATCCCCGGCCTCGAAATGAAAATCCACCTCCGGGTTGGGGATAAAATGCCCTTTACGGAAAATCCCCACGACAGAGACCCCCGTCTGGCTGCGAATCGCCAGTTCCCGCAGACTGCGACCGATCAGCGGGTTTGCCCCGGACAGACGCTCCCAGGAAACTTCCAGCAGATCCTTGGCATAACGCAGCTGCATGAATTCCTCACACTCCTCGCGTGAGCCGCAAATAGGAGCATACAGCTCGCGGCGTATGGTGTCGGTATAGTTCTGGATAACCGGAATCGGCATTTTCAAATGCAGCAGGGCCTGGCGGGCGATCTCCAGTCCGGCCTCGAGTTCGGGGAGGATCACCATGTAGACACCCTCGTCATAGAGAGCCTTCATCGGCTCCTCGTCATCGGCCCGCGCGACGATGTTCAGGTCGGGATGAAACTGCCGAACATGGCGTACGATGATCCGGGCCTGAACCAGGGCCGGCGCCGTGATCAACAGCTGATTGGCGTTCTCCACGCGGGCTGCCTCCATCACCACGATTTGACTGGCATCCCCGTAAATAGCCGGAAAACCGGCGGCCTTGCATTCCTCAAAGCGCCGATGATTGACCTCGACAATCACGAAGAGCACATCGAGCTGCTTCAGGACGCGGGCCACGTGCTGACCGACCCGGCCGCCGCCGACAATGACCACGTGACCGCTCAGTTCCCCTCTGGGCAGGTTGATGGTCTCCAGCGTGTCCTTGCCGGAGACATTCTGCAGCAGCGCATACAGGGGAGCGGTCAGACTCGCGAGCAGGGGGGTGATGAACATGCTGAGGATGGCGGCCGAGAGGATGAGCGAATAATGGTTGGCGTCCAATATGCCGCTGCCGAACCCCTCCTGGGCCAGCAGAAAGGAGAACTCGCCGATCTGGAACATCCCCAGCCCGCAGGCCAGAGGAATCACGTTGCCGTACCCGAATCCCCGGGCCAGCACCGCCATGATCACCCCCTTGCCCACGCCGAGCAGCAGCACCAGCACCAGGACGCTGGTCCAGTGATGCACGAGAAAGTCCGGGTTGAGCAGCATCCCCACCGAGGTAAAAAAGAGCAGCCCGAACAGGTCACGCAGGGGGATGATGTCGCTCAGCGCCTGATGCCCATAATCCGACTCGCTCAGCACGATACCGGCGACGAAGGCCCCCAGGGCAAAAGACAAACCGGAGAGATAGGTGGCATACCCGATGCCCAGGCCGATAGCGGTGATGGAAAGCAGGAACAGCTCGCGGGAATTCCAGCGGGCGATGACCGCCAGTAAACGCGGCAGCAGGCGGGTCCCCAGAAAGAGCATCAGGGAGAGGAAAACGGCCGCCTTGATCGCCGCCAACCCCAGCGCCGGGAGTCCGGAGCGAGGATCGCTGAGCTTGGGAAGCAAAATCATCAGAGGCACTACTGCCAGATCCTGGACAATGAGGATGCCGAGCATGACCCGGCTCGACAGGGTGCCCATCACGCCCTGATTCATCAGGGTCTTGAGAATAACCATGGTGCTGGAGAAGGAGGCGACAGCGCCAAGCCACAGCGCCGGAATCGTCTCCCACCCCAGCCATCGGCCGATGCCGTAGCCGTAGGCCATGGTCAGAAGGATCTGGAGGGGGGTTCCCAGCAGGGCGATGGTACGCACCGGCCGGAGCTCTTTCAGCGAGAATTCCAGCCCCAGGGCGAAGAGCAGCAGGGCGACGCCGATCTCGGCCAGCTTCTCAATCTCATGCACCCCGCCCACCGTCACCCCGCGGGTGAAGGGACCGATCAGCACACCGGCCAGAATGTAACCCAGCATCAGCGGCTGCCTGAGCCTGTGGGCCAGGAGGGCGCCGAGCAGGCCGGCGAGGATGATGATAACGATATCAGCGGCGATTCCCATGGATTGGGCGTTCCTTATGAAATGAGGGAGCTTGCGGCTGCAAAAGCGTCAACAAGCAGGAGGACAGGGTCGGGACGAAACCGAGGGACCCTCGTTCTGGACATCTTGTAACATAACCCGACCGGTTGGAGAAGCGCTATCGGAAACGGAAGAGCCGACGCCTCTCGGCGAATAGGCATGCTGTACCCAAGCGCCGTTCTTTGGTACAGTGATGCTATTGCCCCCACAGACCAAGGAAGGAGACGTCCATGGCAATCCGCAAAATTTTCAAAGTTCTCAAGAGCATACCGACCATTGAGGGCGCAGGCGTTCATCTCAAGCGGGCCTTCGGCTATTCCCAGCTGCCGCTGTTCGACCCCTTTCT
>QKGY01000350.1 GCA_003250235.1 Desulfuromonadaceae bacterium | reverse complement strand
ATTTTCGAGGTCTTGCGCCAAGGCGGCAATATCGACGAGCTTGAAATGTACCGGACCTTCAACTACGGTGTCGGCATGGTGCTGATCGTCCCGGGTTCCGAAGCGGACGATATCCTGGTCAGACTTTCAGGCCTGCAGGAAAAAGCGTACCTCATCGGCGAGATTGCCAAATGCCCTGACTGCACCGAGCAGGTTGAGTTGATCTAATTCCAGCTTAGCCTGAGTTACGCGTGCAAATGCCTGTCTCTTTTTAAGAGACAGGCCTTTCCATTTATCCTATTTGACATCCAGGTGGTAGCGTGTCCAAAAAATTACGCATAGGAGCTCTTGCTTCCGGTGGAGGAACCAACCTCCAGGCCATCATCGACCGCTGTCTCGATAACTCTATTGATGCGGAAGTGGCTCTGGTGATCAGTAACAACCCCGATGCGGGCGCTCTGGAAAGAGCACGGAAGGCCGGCATCCCCTTCCAGTGCATCGATCATCGCGGTTTTGATTCGCGCGAGAGCTACGATGCGGCTCTGGTCAAGGCCCTCCAATCCGCCGGAGTCGAACTCGTGGTCCTGGCGGGTTTCATGCGTCTGATTTCTTCGGTTTTACTTGACGCCTACCCCGGCAGGATCATGAACATTCATCCGGCCCTGCTTCCGGCCTTTCCCGGACTTCATGTCCAGAGAAAAGCCCTGGAGTATGGGGCACGCTTTTCGGGATGCACCGTTCATTTCGTGGACAAGGGGGTCGATACCGGTCCCATCATCATTCAGGCGGTGGTCCCTGTTCTGGACAATGACACGGAACAAAGTCTCTCCGAACGGATTCTTCGCCAGGAACATCGCATCTATCCCCAGGCCATCCATCTGTTCGCGCAAGGAAGGCTGCGCGTCGAGGGACGACGGGTTTTGCTCGACCCCCCTCTTAGCCCGACAGAAGCCGCTCTGACCAATCCCGAGATTCGCTGAGAGGGGGTTAGAGACACCCCTTTGACCATTCCCTGTCACTCTTCTCCCTGGAGCCCATGATGCGTCCCGTTCTGGTCAGTGCCTGTCTTCTGGGGCTGAAAACACGCTATGACGGCGAAGGCAAAGGGTCCCCCGAGGTTGTGTCCTTTCTCCGTCAAAACGCCTTAATTCCCGTGCCCGTCTGTCCCGAACAGCTGGGCGGCCTCCCTACCCCGAGAAAAAAGGTCTGTTTTCAATCCGGAGACGGTTTCTCCGTGCTCAACGGCGAGGGAGATCTCATTTCCGAAGACGGCATGATCATGAATGCGCCGTTTGTCCGGGGGGCTCAACAGGTGCTGCAAATTGCAAAGCTCGCCGGGTGCCACGAAGCCATCCTCAAGGAACGCAGTCCCTCCTGCGGGTCTTCGCACATCACTCGCAACGACGCCCTGACTGCCGGTCAGGGCGTGACCTGCGCCCTGTTGCGTCACCATGGGATTCGCATTTTCAGTGAAGAGACCCTCCCTAAAACGGGAAATGAGACTTTGACCTGAACAGGCTTTTGCGGTATAGAAGCGAAAGCCTTCACTCGGGCATTTTTGGTCCGGGCATAAACGACTCTCGTGTTTTCCGCGATCATCCGGCGGGAAAACAAACGGAATGTTTCAGGAGCCACCGTGAGCCAGAGACATTATGACATCGCCATCCTTGGAGAAAGCCTTGCCGCCCGCGTCGCTGCCGCCCTGCTGGTTCGCCGCGGGAAACGGGTGATTTTTTTCCGCGAGCCGATTCCGGCACCGACCCAGTGGCTTTTTTCCTCCTTTCACCTGCGACAGCTGCTGCAAAACCTGGGGGGACGATCCTGTGCTATTTCTCCTCAGCCGCTTCAGGTTCTCACCTCGGAGGCACGCTGGGAAATCAACGGGAAGAACTCTCTTGATGAAGAGTTGCGACGTGAATTCCCCGGTCAGGATCAAGCCCTCGGAATGCTCCTTCATCGTCTGTCCATACTCGGTGAGCGCTTAGAGATGGCGCTCTGGAAAAGCCGTGGCAAGGCCCTCACCGGTGGCATGCTTCCGGGAAACCTTTTTTTTAAAGGACTGACCTCGGCCCTGAAAAAACCCCTGTCCTCTTTGCTGAAGAACGGGGATATTTCCGGTTCTGCAGCACACGCCTTGGAGACACTTTTTATCGGGATATCCCGGCTGAGTGTTGCCGAAGGAGCCTTGTTATGGAGCTGGGTGGTCTCCTCCGAAGGCGTTTCCCCTTCGGGACTGGAGGAGCTTCTGCGCTACAGGCTTGAGCAGTTTAATGGCGAAAGCATTGCGCTGACTGAGATCAAGGACATCCACGCCGAAGGGAAGAAAATCAAGGATATCGTCCTCAAAACCGGAGCCCGGTGTTCAGCGGACGTTTTCCTGCTTGGGAGCCCTTCAGGATGGCGTGTCCTTCCTGAATCCTTCCCACGCAAGCCGGAAAAAGGGATAGAGGGCACCTTCCTGACCCCTCCGTTAACGAAGGAGAAAATCTCTCCGATGCTGGCCCGTCGAATCCTTCTTGGCCAGGGACTGCCCCTTCGCCTTGAGTTTTCAGGCTCCGACACGCCGACATGTCGGATCGAAGTCATTCCCTCCCCCCAGGAAGCACCGTTCAATGCCGAGGAGGTCAAAAAACAGCTCGATGGGATTCTTCCGTTTGCCACATTCACGGTTGATCAGCAACCCAACTCCGCCGGAGAACGGTTCACAGGCTGTCACCCGTTTTTCGCGCACCCATTCAAAGGGATGCTCAATCCAATCCGTCTCCGAGGGAATCTCATGCTGGCACAGGGGTCCGGGGTATGGCCCTCCCTCGGTCCTTCCGGGGAAATCCTGATTGGATACTCTGTAGCAAACTGGCTAGACAAAGGACAAAAAAAACGCCTTTAGGTTCTTGCTCCTGAAATCACCCGGTTAAGAGGGGAAAATTTAAAAACTTCTTGCAATACACATCAAAGCGTGATAACTAATGGCGTTCGAAACTTCCAGGAGGTCAAATTACCATGTCTAAGGTCTGTGAAATTTGTGGCAAAGGTCGTACTACTGGCAACAATGTCAGCCATGCACATAACAAAACGCGCAAAGTCTGGCTCCCCAACCTGCAGAAGATCAAAGCGGTAAGCAACGGAACCGTTCGCACCGTCAAGGTGTGCACCCGCTGCATTCGCTCCGGAGCGGTCACCAAAGCCGTCTGATTGATTGCGCGAGAATCCTTTCCAAATAAAAAGAGGGGCGTATGCGTTACGCCCCTCTTTTTATTTGGAAATCTTTGAGATCCGGTCCCCCTACCCTTTATAAGCCACCCATTCGATTTCGATTCGGGCACCTTTCGGCAGCGCAGCAACCTGTACCGTGGAACGCCCAGGATAAATCCCGGTAAAAAATCCCCCATAAATGCCATTTACCACAGCAAAATCTGCCAGGTCGACCAGAAAAATCGTCGTCTTTACCACACGGGAAAAATCAAGCCCGGCGGCAGCCAGAGCCGCGCCCATATTATTCATGACCTGTCTGGTCTGGGGCTCAATCCCCCCGGGCACCAATTCGCCCGTTTCGGGGATCAAAGGGATCTGGCCGGAGAAGAAAACGAATTCACCGGC
Source organism: Desulfuromonadaceae bacterium (assembly GCA_003250235.1). GTDB lineage: Bacteria > Desulfobacterota > Desulfuromonadia > Desulfuromonadales > SZUA-540 > SZUA-540. Next base: position 231 of record QKGY01000350.1, on the reverse strand, counting down.
TGCTACCCCCTGAGAGTAGGGACCTATCGCCGCAGGAGCCTTGTCGGTCTCAATCTTTTTCAAAACCATTCCTCATTCTCCCTTCTAGGTTCAACTTCTCATCCGTTCGACTTTGTAAACGCCCTTGACCTTACGAACCGCCGTAAGGACCCGATTCAGATGGTCAAGATCCTGGACATCCACCTCAAACGTGTTTATCCCCTTGTGATCCGGGGTGGAGTGTACGGTCGC
>QKGY01000365.1 GCA_003250235.1 Desulfuromonadaceae bacterium | reverse complement strand
GGCGAGGGTGAGCACCTGTATGTGGAGGTGGAAAAAACCGGGCTGACCACCTTTGACCTGATCCAGAAGATGGCTTCCGCCCTGAACGTTCGCAGCAGGGATGTCGGCTATGCCGGTCTGAAGGACGCCCGGGCCACCACCCGCCAGCGACTCTCTTTCCAGGGGGTATCCCCTGACGACATCAAGAAGCTCGATCTGCCGGGCATACGCATCCTGTCCTGGGAGTATCACCGCAACAAGCTTCGCCTGGGGCACCTGGCGGGAAACCGCTTTACCATACGCATCCGCGCCGTGAAACAGGGCGCCCGCGACCTGGCCGAGGATATTCTGCACGTCCTGAAAACTGTCGGGGTTCCGAATCGTTTCGGCCAGCAGCGCTACGGGTCCCTGGGCAACTCTCACCTCATCGGCAGAGCCCTGTTGCGACAGGACTATGCGGAAGCCTGCCGGCAGGTGATCGGCGACCCGCAGGAAATAAGCAATGAGCGCTGGCGCGAGGCGGCGGAACGCTACCAGGCCGGAGACCTGCAAGGCACCCTGCCATGCTGAACCTGCTGCTCAAAGGAAAATCCCACCGGGAGGCGGCCTTATCCCTGCCGCGAAACCGGTTGCGCCTGTACCTTTCGGCCTACCAGTCCCATCTCTTCGATCGGCTGGTTGAGATGCGCCTCGACACCCTGGACAGTCTCTGGACGGGTGACCTGGCCTTCAAGCATGACAACGGCGCCTGCTTTATTGTCGAGGACCCTCGCCAGGAACAGCCGCGTGCCGACCGTTTCGAAATCAGCCCCTCCGCGCCCCTCTACGGTTATAAAGTAACCCTGGCCAAGGGACAGGCCGGCATCCTGGAGGAGAGCCTGCTCCTCAAAGAGGGGCTGAAACGGGAAGACTTCAGACTGGGGGAGGGTCTGGCGATGGAAGGCGAGCGACGTGCCCTGCGCGTCCCGCTCGAAGGATATGAGACCCAACAGGAGAAAGAGGACCTGGTCCTCACCTTCAGTCTGCCGCGAGGCAGCTATGCCACCGCCGTGCTGAGAGAAGTGATGAAAGCCGAGGATCCGCCCATGGCCTGATGCCTGTGGCGAGGATCTCTCTCAATGACCTCGAAACACGAACCGTTCTGCACAGACCCGGATTTTCTTTTAGGAGGAATCGTGAATACCGAGCCAGACCGCCAGAACGAGCCCAGCGAAAAAGGGCGAATCAATTTTTTCCGTCCCCTGCCGGGGTTCATGCGCAAAAAGGTGCACTACATTTGGGTACTTCTGGCCAGCTGGGCCTGTTTCACCTTCGGCTTCCAGTTCCTGCTGGTACTGCTCGAAAAGAGCCCCGATGGCAGCAGCCCCCTGACCGAAAAGATCCTTTTCGGATTTCCCTTCCACTACTGGTATTCCGGGCAGTTCATTATTCTCTGGTTCATCCTGCTCTGCCTCCTCTACAACCTTTTCGTCGACAGGTTGACCGGCCAGTACCGGAAGCGAAAATAAGGAGATGTCATGCTCGCAGAACACCTGAAACTGGCTCCTGCCCTGCTGCTGTTTGCCGTCCTGGCCATTTTCATCCTGGTGGGCCTCGCCAGCCGAACCGCCAAGGGCGAATACTACCTGGTCTCCGGGCGCTCCGTCGGGCGCATAGGCATCGGTGCCGCCATCGCCTCAAACTGGATGAGTGCTGCCTCCATCCTCGGCATTGCCGGCATTTTTTACCTTCAGGGATATTTCGCCTTTGCCTACATCATCGGCTGGACGGGAGGCTACGTGCTGCTGCTGATTCTCATGGGAGCGCAAATCCGCCGGTTCGGCAAGTATACAGCCCCCGAGTTTGTCGAAGCCCGCTACGCATCCCCCTGGGCACGGGTGCTATCGGCCAGCATCGCCATCCTGATCTCCCTGATTTACTGCGTGGCACAGTATAAAGGGATCGGCCTGGTCTTCTCCTGGATCTTCGGTCTGAGCTATATTCCGGCCCTGATCTTCGGGACCGCGGTCGTCATCTCTTACCTGGTGCTGTCGGGGACGCTCGGGGCCCTTCGCAACCAGCGGTTTCACTACACGGTGCTCATCCTCTGCTTCATCTTCCCCCTGTTCCTGGTGGCTAAAAAACTCGGCTTTTTCTGGCCTGTTCCGCAGATCGGCTATGGAGCGGCCCTGCAGGAAATACTCTCCCGTCCCGATCTGGCAGGGACGGCCCCCTGGCTGCACGGCACCCCCTATCAATGGATCGCCCTCTGCTTCACCCTCATGGTGGGAACCGCCGGGCTACCCCACGTGCTGTCACGGTTCTATACCGTCCCCAACATCCGGGACGCCCGCTGGAGCGTGGTCTGGGGACTTTTTTTCATTGGCCTTCTTTACTGGAGCGCCCCCGCCTACGCGACCTTCGCCAAGGTGTGGGAGCTGAGACATGGCGTCGCGGTCAATCCGGAAACAGCCCGGGCCCTGGCGGATATTATTGTGATCAAATCGGCGGAATGGGCCAGTCTGCCGTCCTGGATCACCGGCATCGTCGCCATCGCCGCCATCATTGCCGCCTTCTCCACCGTCACCGGCCTTCTCATCGCCGGGGCGGGAGCCTTTTCCTACGACATCTATTACCAGCTCATCAACCCCACGGCGACGGAGCGGCAGCGCATGGCCGTGGCCAAGGTGACCACGCTGGTCCTGGCCATGGTGGTACTGATCGTCGCGGCCAAACCGGCAGCCCTGATCGCTGAAATCACAGCGGTCGCGTTTGCTCTGGCCGGAAACACCCTTTTCCCCGTCTTCCTATTAGGGATCTGGTGGGACAGGACCAACAAGCAGGGAGCCATCGCCGGCATGATCACGGGGCTGCTGATCACCTTTGCCCCCCTCATTCTGGGGCAGCTGATTCCCGGCCTGCAAGACCTTCTGCCCCCTACGGGATCGGCGCTATTGGGAGCACCTCTGGTCATTCTGATCACCATCGGCGTCTCCCTGCTCACCCCGCCCCCGCCGGATGAGATTCGCCGGTTTTTGCTGGAAAAGGTGCATACCCCCTGAGAAAGGGATGTTTTTTGAAACACAAAGGACCAGAAACGGTTTTCGGTTCACCGTAAATATTTTATTCGTCCTGCGAGTCAGCTATGAAGCTAATCTTGTCTGCGGGCAGCCTCTATACCCTTCCCCTGCCCACTGTTTTTGAAATAGCCCGGGATACAGGCTTCGACGGTATGGAGGTCATCATCGGCTATGACTTCCAGTATGAGGACAACCTGGCTCTGATACGGGACCTGCAGCAGATCCTCCCGGTGGCGTCCCTGCACGCCCCCTTCTTGGAGCTGGACGGGTGGGGCAATAAAATCAACCAGCTCTTTCGTACCACGACCCTGGCCTTGGAAGCAGGGATCCCGCTCATCAACTTTCATCCCCCCTCCTGGATGGGGATGGAATTGAAGTTCTGGCGATGGCTGACCAAAGTGAAGAATTTTCAGGAAGAGGTCGGGCAGAATCAGGTCATCATCACCATGGAGAACATGCCCTGTACCGGCGCGTTCAAAACCAACCCCTATATCCTGGGGCAGACCCAGAAGATGATCCGGTTCATGCAGGAAAAGAATCTCTATCTGACTTTTGATACCGCGCACATGGGGTCTTCAAAAGCCAACTTTCTGCATGACTTTCACCTCTTTTACGATTCGGGCCGGATGCGCAACATTCACTTTTCCGACTACGGATACGGCAGGGAACATCTTCTCCCCGGCCATGGTGTTCTGCCTCTGACCCGTTTTCTCAATCATCTGAGGCAAACCGCCTACAACGAGGCGATCACTTTGGAACTCTCCCCGCATGAATTCCCGGAGGAGCAGGAGCTCATCCGCGAAAGCATGGCGGAAATTTTTGAATACCTGTGCCGGGAAACCCGGTTCAATCCCCCGGCCGACACCTACTGTCCCTTGGGAAACTGTGCGCCCCGGTTACCTCAGCCGGATGCCCTCTCCGCGAAGGCACCGGGTAATCCGGTGGAATGACAATAAAAAACCCGGCATCTTTCATCGAAGGCCGGGGGTTTGAGAAAACCGTCCAGAATGTCGTCCGATTCTAAAAAAAATCATCCTCCCATCACGGCGTCTAACGCACGATGTATACCGAACAGCGCGAATGCATGGCAACCTTCGTCGAAACGCTCCCCATCAGGGTCCTTTTGACACGCCCCGAACCTGCGGAACCAATGACAACAACGTCGATTTCCTGTTGTTCGGCATATGACAGAATCTCTTCAGCGGCATCACCATATACCACCTCACTGACGAGGGGGATTTCAGCCTCCGCCGCCGCTTTTTCCACCACATAAAAAATCCTCTGTCGCTTTTCTTCCCAGTCCGGCCGTTCCGTAGCAGGCAAAGACGGGAAAAAATCGGTAAAGGACGGTGCCCTCATGCCAGGAAGCACCAGAATGGCATACACCTTGCTTTTAAAACGGGAGCCCGAGGCCATCGCCAGGCGTACAGCCTCTTCGGCGGCCTTGTCGGACTGCGGTGAGCCATCGATAGCCACCAGAATTTTCTTGCTCAGATTCAGCATGGATGCCTCCTGGATAACTGCCTGTCAAATCTAGCGGAATCGGCGACAGCTGTCAACAGAACGCTTTTTCACAGATAGCGCAATTACTGAGACAAAATCTGCTCGGTCTGTGTTGACTTTCATAAAACAACATTCTATTATTAGCGCAAATAAACCACACATCGGGATCAATTGCCGAAGGACCGTCGCCGAAATCGTTTTAAAAATGCATAACGGTTTAGCTTGACATCGTTTCGGGGACCTCGATAGAATCCAAAAAATTTGCTTTTTTGAGTTTTCATTAAAAGAGGGAAGAACCAACATGGCCAAGAAAGAAAAGTCCGAATATATCATCCAAGCCGTATCCCACGCCCTCGACCTGCTTGAACAATTCCACGGCGATGTGGATGAACTCGGCGTCACCGAACTCAGCAAACGGCTCAAACTCCACAAGAACAACGTCTTTCGTCTGCTGGCCACCCTGGAGTCGCGCGGATATATCGAGCAGAACAAGGCGACGGAGAACTACCGCCTCGGTCTCAACGCCCTCGAACTCGGCCAGACCTTCATCAAACAGATGGGGTTGCTGCGCCAGGCAAAACCGATTCTCGAGGACATTGTCAGGGACTGCAACGAAACCGCCTACGTGGCGATATTCAAGGAAGGGTACATCGTCTACCTGGATGTTGTGGAAACAACCCTGACGGTCCGGGTAGTATCCCGTGTGGGATCGCGTCTGCCGGCCCATTGCACTGCGGCAGGCAAAATCCACCTCGCCTACATGAGTGAGGAGGAAATCGACAGCATCCTGCCCAACAAGGAAATGAAAGCCTATACCCCGACCACCTATACCGATCGCGAAGTGCTCAAGAAAGACCTGAAGAAGATTGCCGAGCAGAGCTACGCCATCGACAACGAAGAGCTTGACCCAGGTGTCCGTTGCGTGGCTGCCCCTATCCGCGATTATACGCGCAGGATTGTGGGCGCCGTCAGCATCTCGGGACCCTCGATGCGTTTTCCCGACGAACGCATCGAGAACGAACTGATTCCCCTGGTTCTTAAAGCGGGCGAAGATCTGTCGACCCGCCTCGGGTTTCACAAGTAACCCCCTCCCGAACGACCCTTTCCAAAGATCCCCCTACCAAGGGGGATTTTTTGTTTCCTCCAGTTTTCATTGACAGAAAATCCCTGACTGCTAAAATTAATTAAAGGATTTTCTTCAACAATTTCATACAGAAAGCTTCACAACGAACGAGAGATTCCATGTCCGTGGCGATTGAGCTGGAAGAGGCCCTGAAAATCGGAGCGCCCAAAGAAGGGCCAGCCCCTTTTTTTCTTCAGCCGGATAAGCCCCGGGGTGCCGGCGTGCTTCTGGTGCATGGGTTTTCGGCGACGCCACGGGAAATGCGCCTGTTCGGAGAAGCTTTCTGCCGAGAGGGGTATCACGTCCTGGGTATTCGTCTTCCCGGTCACGGAACCACGCCGGAAGATCTGGCGGGCAAGAGCTACGAGGACTGGCTGGAGGCAACGGTGGACGGCTATCAGTATCTCAAAAGCCGGACAGAGCGCCAGTACGGGCTCGGACTCAGCACCGGAACGCTGCTGCTGCTCGCTCTGGCCCAGCAGGTGGAGCTCGCCGGGCTCGTCCTGCTGTCGCCCTATCTCAGGCTGAAAAATCGCCTGGCGAGTTCCGCCTGGCTATTGCGACACGTCAAGTCCTACCACGTCAGGGCCCTGCCGCCCGAAGCGGCAATCTATTACTATCAGAGGCGGCCACTCCAGGGGATCTTTCAGATCAACCGGCTCCTACGCCGCGTACGTCCCCTTCTCGGACAGGTGACGACCCCCGTTCTGGCCGTCAACGGCGGGGGAGATATGACGGTACGCGTGGAAAGCGGACAGGAACTCTTTGAAAGGCTGGGAAGCGGACACAAGGAATACCATCTTTACGGACCGGAGGTTCCCCATGTCCTGTGCACGGCGGAAAATCCCCGTTGGCGTTCGGTCCTGGAGCTCAGTCGTCTCTTTCTTGACGAGCTTGAGCACGCTCCCGGGACAGGGCCAGAAGGCGGGGATAAAGACATTTGACCTGTTCGGAAACGGCCTCGAGACTCCCGGAATTATCGAGGACGAAATCGGCTCTCCGCACCTTTTCGCTCAGCGGCATCTGGGCCGCTATCCGCGCCCGGGCCTCGTCCTCGCTGAATCCGTCGCGGGCCATCAGTCGCTGCAGTTGGATCGTTTCGGAAACGGTCACCACGAGCACGGCATCCACGCGTTTCTCGGCGCCCGCTTCGAACAACAGAGGCGCCTCATACAGGATCAGCGTAGCTCCCTGGTTCCTGAGAGCCTGGATACGCTGCTGCGCCAGCCGGGCAATAGCGGGATGGGTGATGCGGTTCAACGCCTCGCGGGCCTGCGGATCGGAGAAAACCAGTTTGCCGAGCGCCGCCCGGTCCAGGGTCCCCTCCGCCGTGAGGATATCCGCGCCGAAGCGTTTCACCAGGGCCCGGAGCGTTTCGCTGCCCGCAGCCACAACCTCCCGGGCGAGGGCATCGGCGCTGACAACGGAAGCCCCGAGCAATCTGAACTGTTCCACAACCGCACTTTTTCCCGTGGCGATGCCGCCGGTGACGCCGATAACCATAGGTTCTCTCTCCATGCCGATATCGCGATAAATTTTCACATTCCAACCCCCTTGTCAACCGCCCCGGTTTCGGTCCGGCTTCGCCAAGCCCGAAACGACATCCAGGCGGTTTCTGCTGACGGAGGTGGCTTATGAAAAACACTCTACCAAGAGCCCTGTTTGAAAAAGCGTCCCAACGCCGGGGCAAAGAAGCGTTGCAGCACAAGGTGAACGGACAATACACCGGCATCACCTGGGATACCCTCGAGGATCAGATACGCCATTTTTCCCGCGGCCTCATCGGCCTGGGAATACAGCCGGGAGACCGCGTGGCCATCATGGCCCCCAACAGCCCGGAATGGGTTTACGCCGACTTCGGCGCCATGGCGTGCGGAGCGCTGTCGGTCCCGGTCTACCATACGGAAGGAATCGACACGATCCTTTATATTTTAAGGGACTCCGGCAGCCGCGTCCTCTTCCTCTATTCCCTGCTGATGGCGGAAGAGCTTGCCGAACGGCTCGAACAGGTGCCCGAACTCGAGCAGGTGATCCTTCTCGACGCGACACTCGACCATCCCCGATTCAAGACACTTGACGCCTTTCTCGATGAGTCCGAAAAGACCCCTGAAGACCTCCTCGAAAAACGCCTGCAGACGGGTCGTCCCGACGAAGTGGCTACGATTGTCTACACCTCCGGAACCACGGGGCCTCCAAAGGGGGTGCTTCTCACTCACGAAAACTTCCTCTCCAATATCGAGGCCTGTCGCAAGCGATTCGATATTGGCGAAACCGATATCTGCCTCTCCTTCCTCCCCCTTTCCCACGTCTTCGAACGGATGGCCGGGTACTATCTGATGCTGATGCAGGGAACGGTCATCGCCTATGCCGAAGGGATCGACTCGGTCCCCGCCAACCTGGTGGAGGTCCGCCCCACGGTGGCCATCAGTGTACCGCGCCTGTACGAAAAGATGTTTGCCCGTGTCATGGAACGCGTTCTGTCCGGCTCCTGGCTGAGCAAGCAACTCTTTTTCGGGGCCCTCAATTCCGGCAAAAAGCTGATCCAGAAAGAACTGTCCGGAGAAACGGCAGGCCCCGTCCTGCGAGGCGGAGTCGCCCTGGCGCGCAAAGTCGTCTTCTCCAAGATCCGCCAGCGCCTCGGCGGACGCCTGCGTTTTTTTGTCTCGGGTGGCGCACCGTTGACAATAAATGTCGCCGAATTCTTTCTCGCCGCCGGCATTCCGATCTACGAAGGATACGGCCTGACGGAAACCGCCCCGGTCATCGCCTGCAATTGCCCCGAAGCTCTCCGACTCGGCACCGTCGGCAAACCCCTTGAAGGACTGGACATCCGCCTTGCCGACGATGGCGAGATTCTGGTCAAGGGCCCCAATGTCTTCAAGGGGTACTGGAACAAAGAGCAGGAAACAAAAGACGCCTTTGTCGACGGATGGTTCAAGACCGGCGATATCGGCCGGATCGACGCCGAGGGTTTTCTGGCCATCACCGACCGTAAAAAGGACCTCATCGTCACGGCGGGCGGAGAAAATGTGGCCCCGCAGATCCTGGAGGGGTTGTTCAAGACCGACAAGTATATCTCCAACGCCATGATTTATGGGGATGGCAAACCCTATCTGACCGCCTTGCTGGTGCCCAACTTTGAAAGCCTGGAAAAATACGCCAAGTTCAAAAAAATCGATTTCCTCACGGCCTGCGATCTGGTCAATCACCCTCGCGTGCTCAATCTGATCCGCCGACGAATCGACCACCTGCAGGAAGACCTCACCGCATTTCAGCGGGTCAAACGGTTTACGCTGCTCTCGCGTGATTTCAGCAAAGAAGAAGATGAAATCACACCGACCCTGAAAATAAAACGCAAGGTCGTTTCAAAACACTTCAACAATGTGCTTGAAGGAATGTATATTGCAACTGATAAAGGCGTCCACGATGCCGGGTTTTGCATTATCGAAAATCTGACTGAAGCGGAAAGGGATTGATGTCGATGGAATTGATCAAAAAACTCTGGTTAAGACGGGAAGGGACGGTTCTGGTAATCGTCGATGTCCAGGAGCGTCTCGTGCCGGCCATGGATCCCCAGGTAAGCCGCCAGGTTCGCACCCTGTCGGAAGCGGCCAAAATCCTTCATCTCCCGGTCATCACCACGGAGCAGTATCCAGCAGGGCTGGGAAGAACGGTTGCCGAGCTGGTTTCGGAGAAGGACTCAGCTGTCGAGAAAACCAGTTTCAGCTGCTGCGGCGAAGAGGCGTTTCTGACCCGGCTGGAGAAGGAAAAAGCCCGGCAGGTGCTTCTCACCGGAATGGAAGCGCATGTCTGCGTTTTCCAGACCCTTCTCGACCTTCAGGGTCGGGGCTACCAGGTCCACCTGGTCCGCGACGCCATCTGCTCGCGGAGCAAAACCGATTACGGCACCGCACTCGAGAGTGCCCGCGCCGCCGGTGCCACCGTCACCACAACGGAAATGGCCCTTTTCCAGATGCTGGGGCAGGCAGGGACACCGGAGTTCAAGGCGGTTTCCGCATTGATCAAGAATCGCTGAGGCCATAGCAGCAAGCGGCCGACACCCATGCGGCCTGGCCCTTAAATGACGAAGAGAGGAACCCCTTCAGGGTGGAAGACATCCAGACCAAACCCGTATTGTTGGAGAACGCCCTCAAAGCCCTGGCCCGGATCATCAAGGCAGCCAATTTCTACCCCCCCGGCCATCCAGCGCTCAAGAGTCAACTCCAGGAAGGCATCAACACCTGGCAGATCCTTGTGAGGCCAGGGAACCTGGTATTCTCCGTCAAACGCGACCATTTTATCCTCGACAATGATCCCGTGGGCAAAGAGGCACCGATGATCCCGGCACTGGCCACGGCGTTTTTCGGCCGCAGGGTCCAGCGTCTGCTCGTGATGCCGGACCTCTGCGAACGGGACCTGCTCGGCCTGGGGCGAGCTCTGAGTATGAAGCCGGAGGTCATCCAGCAACGCGGCGGCCTGGAGGAACTCCTGCTGCAGGCCCGCATCACCAGCATCTGGTTCAACGAACTGGATCTCGACCGCATCAACAAACGCCGGCAGGAAATCAAAGACGCCATCGCCCTCGAGCAGGAACGCTCCGACGCCCAATGGGACGAACCTCTTCTCGAAGAATCGGGTACCAGCACCCAGAGCCCCAGCCAAGAGCAGAGCGGCCTGGAAGAATTGCTGCGCAGCCTGCAGACGGATCTCTCCGACGAACGCTATGCGCTGACCGTACAGGAACTCATCCCCCAGATCCGACAGTTTCTCACGGAGGAGGGACGGATACTGGTCATCGAGGCCTTCGCGCTCCTGCTCAATCATTGCCGCTCCAAACAAAACTCCGCTGCACGCCGCAACACCGCGGAGAACGCCCTTAAGGAACTGGGGATGGACGACATCCTCGACTTTCTGGTCAGCTCCCTCTGTCTGCCGCAAATGACACGGCACGAGCAGGAAACCGTCATCGGCATCCTCCTGTATTATGGCAACACGGTGATCGGCCGCATCATGGATCGCCTCTCGGTCGAAAAAGGCGGCCATGCCCGCCGCTGCCTCACCGATGTCCTGTCCCGTCAGGAGTCCGCCGCCGTGCCCGTTCTGGCCGCATACCTGAAGGATGATCGCTGGTACGTGGTGCGAAATGCCGTGTTTATCCTGGGCGAAATCCGCCACCCATCGGCGATTCCCCACCTGGAACCACTCCTCGGCCACAACGATGTCCGGGTCGGCCGGGAAGCCATCCGCGCCCTGGCCCGAATCGGAGGTCCCCAGGCCCTCGACATCCTCCTGGACGTGGCGGAAGACGAAGACCCCGATCTGCGCCGCCTGGCCTTTTTGTCGCTTGGTGCCATGAAAGAACCGGCTGCGGTCCCTTTTCTCCTGCACGTCCTTCAGACCAGCGATCCCCTGGTCAAGAACCTCGACGAGAAAAAAGACGCAATACGCGCGCTGGGAGAAATCGCCTCTGCCGATTCCTGGCCGCACCTGATCGAGGTACTGCGCAAGCGCAAGCTGTGGAAGCGCAGCCGCTACGACGAACTGCGTGTCACAGCGGCATCCGCCCTGGCAAACTTCAACCACCCCGAGGTGATCCGTGCCCTGGAAGAGGCGACCAACGACCGATCCGAGCCGGTCGCCAGGGCGGCCGTGCAGTCCCTCAAGCCGCTCCGGAAAGGCTGATCCATGCAGACGCTTTACAAGGACACCATCCAGAAAATCTCCCGGGCCCTCCAGGGGATGCGCCTGTACGCTCCGGATCATCCCACCAACAGAAAACAGGTACAGGACCTGCTGGCGGCCCTCTCCAAGCTCTTTCAGGAGAAAAAACGCCTGCGTTTCGGATTGCTCGACGATACCCTGTTCTTTGAAGAAGAGATTTTCGCCTTTCCCACGGCCGCCGAAGAAGACCTGGCCCGCCACCTGCGCACCCTGTCGGTGGAAGGGCTGGAGTTCATCTTCGGACTCACCGTCGAGGAAATCCTCGCGTTTCTGGACATGGTGCACCGCGAAGCCGCCAAGGGAGACGATGTCGAAGAAGA
>QKGY01000217.1 GCA_003250235.1 Desulfuromonadaceae bacterium | reverse complement strand
CCCGAAAAGCGTGCCCCATACTCCAGGGCTTTTCTCTGGACATGAAGTCCGGGAAAGGCCGGAAGCAGGGCCGGATGAATGTTCATGATCCTGCCAGGGTAGGCGTCAAGTAAAACCGAAGAAATCAGACGCATGAAACCCGCCAGGACAACGAGTTCGACCCCGGCGGATTGGAGGGCCTCGACCAGCGCCGCATCGTAGCTCTCGCGCGAATCAAAACCGCGATGGTCGATGCACCGGAAGGGGATGCCGGCCTTCCGTGCTCTTTCCAGAGCGCCTGCATCGGGGTTGTTGCTGATCACCAGGGCTACTTCCGCATCAATGGAGTTATCGAGACAGCGGTCGATGATGGCCTGGAGGTTGGTCCCTCCACCGGAAGCAAGAGCTCCTATGCGTAATTTTTTGGACACGCTACCACCTGGATGTCAAATAGGATAAATGGAAAGGCCTGTCTCTTAAATAGAGACAGGCATTTGCACGCGCAACTCAGGCTAAACCGGAATCAGATCAACTCAACCTGCTCGGTGCAGTCTGGGCATTTGGCAATCTCGCCGATGAGGTACGCTTTTTCCTGCAGCCCTGAAAGCCTGACCAGGATATCGTCCGCTTCGGAACCCGGGACGATCAGCACCATGCCGACGCCGTAGTTGAAGGTCCGGTACATTTCAAGCTCGTCGATATTGCCGCCTTGGCGCAAGACCTCGAAAATAGGAGGTTTGGGCCAGCTGTTCTTTTTGAGAACGGCCCGGCAGTTCTTGGGCAGCACGCGCGGAATGTTCTCGATGACACCGCCGCCTGTAATGTGCGCCATGCCTTTGATCTGGAAATCACGTAACAGGTTTAAAATGGCCTTGACGTAGATGCGGGTCGGCGTGATCAGTTCCTGTCCCAAGGGAGCGGAAAGTTCGGCAATCTGGCTCGAAACCGTGAGGTTCATTTTTTCGAAGAAAACCTTGCGCGCCAAGGAGTAGCCGTTGGAGTGCAGGCCGCTTGACGCGATGCCGATGATCGCGTCCCCCACGGTGACCGTAGAGCCGTCGATGATCTTGTCGTCATCGACCACGCCGACGGTAAAACCGGCGAGATCATACTCCCCTTCGCCATACATCCCCGGCATTTCGGCGGTCTCGCCACCGATCAGAGCACAGCCTGCCTGAATGCAGCCTTCGGAGATGCCTTTGACGATGTCGACGGCTTTTTCCGGAGACAGTTTCCCGGTTGCCAGGTAGTCGAGGAAAAACAGAGGTTCGGCACCCTGAACGATAATGTCGTTGACGCACATGGCCACCAGGTCAATGCCGACGGTGTCGTGTTTATCCATCATGAATGCCAACTTCAACTTGGTCCCCACGCCATCGGTGGAGGAAACAAGGGTTGGCTTTTTGTATTTGTCCGCATGAAGGGAGAACAGACCCCCGAACCCACCGATATCCGTCATCACCTCCGGGCGGGAGGTGGCCTTGACAAGGGGTTTGATCATCTGGACGAAACGGTTGCCGGCATCAATATCCACTCCGGCATCCCTGTAGGTGACTTTATCTTCTTTATTCAACGCCGTTAACTCCTTGGTGAAAAGTGGGTCATTTGTAAATCAATGCTCCATCCCTTGTCAATGGCAAACATCCCTTTCCCAAAGCCGGGTTGGAATAGTGCTTTACAGAGTGCGGAGGGGTGAATTAAGATAACCAGCCATTGCTGAAACCTGGTAAAATTCCAGCTCAGATTACCTATTTTAACCGATTTCAAAGGGATGTCACTGCAAATTTCAGTGACCCGGTCCGCATATAAAAACGTGCCTGAAGGATGGGGAACCATCCGATTCTTTGCCGATTTTGATGAACTCCTGCCTGATCAGAGATATGGTTGCCGATGACCTGGACGAGGTCCTGCGGATAGAGCGATTATGCCATTCTCATCCGTGGTTGGCAGAGGCTTTTCGGGCTGAATTGCAAAACCCGCTGAGCCACATTGATCTGCTTTTTTTGGGGGATAAGCTTGCCGGATTCTTATGCTCAATGCTCGTTTGCGGGGAACTAAGCATTCTTGATGTGGCTACGGACCCCGATTTTCGTCGAAAAGGGGTCGCTTCGACACTTTTGAACCATGTTCTGTCCCGAGGATACCAGTCCGGAATGGAAGAAGCCTTTCTCGAAGTGCGTTCAGGGAACATCGAGGCAATCGCGTTGTATCGTAAATTCGGTTTCCATGAGATCGACAGACGCCGTGGCTACTATGCCGATGGCGAAGAGGCCCTGGTGATGGCGATGGATGCTGCCGTATGGGGCAGTGCCTTTCAGGGAGGGGAACCCTCCGGCCAATAGAGGAG
>QKGY01000355.1 GCA_003250235.1 Desulfuromonadaceae bacterium | reverse complement strand
GGGGGGATTTTCCAACGCCGCCCGGACCGTATTCGCGACCCAGTCGACCGTCAGCAAGGCGGTCAAACAGCTTGAAGACGAGCTGGATCTCCAGCTCCTCGAACGGCTCGGCCACCGCAGCCGCATGACCCCTGCCGGAGAGATCGTCTATCGCCGGGCGTTGACGATTCTGGCGCAGCGGGACGATCTGCGCAGCGAACTGGAGGCTTTGCGAGGTCTCAGGGAGGGAAAACTGCGTCTCGGCTTTCCCTTGATCGGCAGCAATACGCTCTTTGCCCGCTGGTTTGCCGAGTATCGCAGCGCGTATCCCGGCGTGGAGCTTCAGCTGGTGGAACATGGCAGCAAACGCCTGGAAGAGCTGGTGCTTGCCGGCGAGCTGGACCTGGCGGCCTCGCTGTTGCCGGTGAGTGCGGAATTCGACTGGCAGGAATTGCGGCTGGAGCCGATCGATGTGCTGCTGCCCGCCGATCATCCCCTGGCCGCGAAGGAGGCGCTGACCTTTGCCGATCTGGCGGAGGAGCCGTTCATCTTGTTCGGTCCGGGTTTCGCCCTGAATCCGATCATCCTCAATGCCTGCCGGGAAAGCGGATTTTCCCCCAAGGTCACGGCACACTCAAGCCAGGTCGATTTCATCATCGAACTGGTCGCCATGAAGCTGGGCATCGCCTTTCTGCCGAGGATGATCGCCGAACAGCGCCCCCATCCGCTCACGCGGCGCGTCGCCGTCGAACAGCCGGCGATTTTCTGGCATATCGCCCTGATCTGGCGTCGGGGCGGCTACCTGTCGCATGCCGCGCAGGCTTGGCTCCGCCTGATGACGGGGGAGGACGGTACGGAGGGAGAGGCGGTGCGGTGACGTCTTCGGAATTGTAAACGGGTTTCAGCTTTGCCTGAGAACGCTCTTCGCCCCTTCTTCGAGCGCCCGGCTGAGGTCGTCCAGCAGGGGGGAGGTCAGGTTCCAGCAGTGCCAGTAGAGGTGGACGGGTTCGGGACCGTCCGGTGCGAGATCGACCAGTTTTTTTTCGCTCACCAAGTGGGAGCTCTGCTGTTCGGGGATCGCGCCGAAGGCTTGGCCGGCGGCGATCAAGGTAACGAAAGCCTCGGAGGAAGGCACAAAGTGGGCGCGCAGCTCTCCGGGGGGCTCGCCGAGGGCGCGTGTCAGCAGACGGTGCTGCAGGGCGTCGTTGCGGCTGAAGATGGCCGCCGGGGCCCTTTTTACGGCCGCGAGGGACATCCCTTGCGGGAACCAGGTCTGAGGCGATAGTCCATGGTGCCGAGATACCGGGCCCGGCATCCCTGCATCGGGCGCTCGGAAGCGCTGACGCACCCGACCACTTCCCCGTCGCGGAGCATGCGATGGGTGACGTCCTGATCGTCCACCCTCAGGTCGAGCAGCACGGCATGTTTCTGCAGGAAGGGGGAAATGGCCGGCCAGAACCAGGTGGCGAGAGTGTCGGCGTTGATGCCGAGGGGCAAGGGGGTGGGCCGCTGGTCCGTCTCCGGCAGCAGGGCCAGGGGCAGGTCGTTTTCCAGCAGGCGCACCTGGCGGAAATGCTTGAGAAGCGCCTGACCGGCGGGTGTCGGTCGGGGAGGCGTGGCGCGGATGAGCAGGAGCTGGCCGAGTCGGTCCTCAAGGAGCTTGATACGCTGGCTGACGGCGGACTGGGTGAGGCCGAGAGCCGAGGCGGCTCGGTCGAACCCCCCTTCGTCGATCACCGCGGCCAGGGCGGATAGAAGGCGATAGTCGAACATGGCGCCATATTAGCAATATTAATGGATAGAAAAAACTATTAATTTTACAATCTATCCCCGCGCCGTTAAGCTCCTTCCCGAAACACGGATCGGGAGGGTGTGATGTCTGTTGTTTTTTTGCAGGGGTTTGGCGTCAGTGCGGGGTTGATCATCGCGATCGGCGCGCAGAACGCCTTTCTTCTGTCCCAGAGTGTTCGTAAAAACCACCCGCTGATGATTGCCTGCATCTGCGCCCTGAGCGACGTGCTGCTCATCGGCCTCGGGCTTGCCGGCGTCGGTACCCTCGTTGCCTCCAATCCGGCCTTGGCGCGGTGGGCGGCCTGGGGCGGCTCGCTGTTTCTGCTTGTCTATGGGTTCGGCGCGTTGCGCTCGGCCCTGCGCGGCGGCGTGCTTGAGGCCGGCACCGAGGCCCCTCCGCGGAGGGCCGCCCTGATCAGCGCGACCCTGGCGGTCACCTTTTTGAACCCGCATGCCTATCTCGACACCCTGGTTCTCATCGGCAGCATCGGCGGCCAGTTCCCGGCCGAGCAGCGCTGGGTGTTCGGGTTGGGCGCCGTCAGCGCTTCCTGGCTCTGGTTTCTGACCGTCGGTCTCGGCGGTCCTCTGCTCGCCCCCCTGTTTCGCAAGCCCGTTTCCTGGCGGCTGCTCGACGGGACCATCTGCCTGGTGATGTGGGGGATCGCCGCCAGCCTCATGCGCCCCTACCTGCCGTTCTGACCCGGTATTTTTCGCCCCGCGTCCGTATGCCCCGAGGGGCCGCCGTCAATCCACCCGAGACAGCGGCCGCCGATTTTGCTACTCTCGGCAGGTGACAATCCTTTTCCCTCCGTATTCTGCGGATCGGCGCGACGGGGACCCTTTTTTTTCAGGAGGAACGATGAAGGAAATCAGCTGGGCGGACTTTGAACAAGTGGAACTGCGTGCCGGGACCATCGTCGCGGTGGAGGATTTCCCCGAGGCGCGCAAGCCGGCCTACAAGATCACCGCCGACTTCGGCGGAGAGATCGGCCTCAAAAGATCCAGCGCCCAGATCACCGACCTCTACAACAAGGAAGACCTGATCGGCCGGCAGATCCCGGTCAAACGGATCGGGCCGATGAAATCGGAGTTTCTGGTCTGCGGGTTTTACCGCGAAGACGGCGCGGTGGTTCTCGCCGTGCCGGAGCAATCGGTCCCCGACGGCGCGAAGCTGGGCTGACGTTCTCCCGGGCAGGGAGTCCCCGACAAGGGAATCCCTGCGCCTGTCCCATCCCCATGAATTCCCTTCCCCCTTCATACTGACCTAAGATTTTTCCTTTAGCCTGATCATCCGGATGGTCGGGGTGTCAACGGCAAAACGTTGGCATCGTTTCCTCCTTCTACCTGACCTGTTGCCGGCAGCGCCGGCAGCTTTTTCGTGCGGGCAACCGTCTCATCCACCTTCCTGAATGCCGAACAGAGGAAAATGCCATGAACAGTGCGCAAGAAAATTTTGTTACCAAAGTCCCGGAGGTCACGTTGCTTTTCTGGATCATCAAGATTGCCGCAACCACGCTCGGTGAAACCGGCGGCGACGCGGTGTCCATGTCCATGAATCTGGGTTATCTCGTCGCCACGGGCATCTTCGCCGCGATTTTCATTGCGGCCGTCAGCATCCAGATCGTCGCCAGGCGCTTTCATCCCATCGTGTACTGGGGCACCATCATTGCGACCACAACAGTCGGTACCACGCTTGCCGATTTCGCCGACCGCTCCCTCGGGATCGGCTACTCCGGGGGCACATCGCTCTTAGCCCTGCTGTTGCTCCTCTCGCTCGTGCTCTGGTACCGGACGCTCGGCACGGTCTCGGTCGAATCCGTGAACAATTCCAGGGCAGAGATCTTCTACTGGGTGACCATCATGTTTTCGCAAACCCTGGGGACGGCGCTGGGCGACTGGACAGCGGATACGGCCGGGTTGGGCTACACCGGCGGTGCGGCCCTGTTCGGTGCATTGCTGGCCCTGGTCGTCATCGCCCACTATGGGACGAAAATTCCGAAACCGCTGCTGTTCTGGGCCGCCTTCGTGCTGACCCGGCCGCTTGGCGCTGTGGTTGGGGACTTTCTGGACAAGCCGATTGTTTCGGGGGGATTGGCGTTAAGCCGCTATTCGGCGTCGGTGGCCCTGCTGGCCTTCATCGCCGCCTGCCTTGTTTTGTTTAAGCACAGGCCTGCAGAGAATGGCCATTTGCTGAGAAAGAACGCCTGAATCGTGCGAACAACTCGAAAGGGGCAAGCATTCGGCAAAATCGTGTCGAAGCCGGGGTGACGCCATCCTGCCCGGAAACTCACTGTCCGGTGAGCGCTCACTGCGAAACGCCGAAAAAATTATCCCCTTCATATTGAGCTAAGGTTTCTCCTGTAGCCTGTGATCTCCCAGAGAAGAGAAGTGGCAACGGTACGCGTTTTCACCTTCTCCAATCCTCCTGTTTGGCCTGCCGCCCCCCGGCGGCAGGTCCTTTTTTCGCATTCGCGCAGGCCGGGCCGGCGCAAAAATAGCGCTTCATGGTCCTCTCGGGCTCTTTAAGATGTTACGATTTATGCAAAGCGGTTTATTCGAAACCCGAAACCCTGTATCGAGGTAGTTGCGCATGAGGGTTCTCCTGGTTGAAGACGACGATATGATCGGTGCCGCGGTCCGCCAGGGACTGACCCAGGACGGCTACGTGGTCGACTGGGCCAGGGACGCTTCCGAGGCCGAGCTGGCCCTGGGCGCGCAGCCCTACGAGGTCGTGTTGCTGGATCTGGGGCTGCCTGACCGCTCGGGGCTTGAGGTGCTCGCCGACCTGCGGCGCACGGCCAGTGACGCCGCAGTGGTGATCCTGACGGCGCGGGACGCGGTCGCCGACCGAATCGCCGGGCTCGATACGGGCGCCGACGATTACCTCGTCAAACCCTTCGACCTCGACGAACTCAGCGCCCGGATCCGCGCCGTGCAGCGGCGACGGAAGGGACGCGCCGAGCCGTTGCTGGTTCATGGCCAGCTGACCTTGAATCCGGCCAGCCACGAATGCCTCTGGCAGGGGGCTGCCGTGTCCCTTTCCGCCAAGGAGTTTTCTCTGCTGCAGGCGCTCATGGAACGACCCGGCGCCGTTCTCTCCCGGGCCCAGCTGGAAGAGCGCCTCTACGGTTGGGGTGGGGAGGTCGAAAGCAACGCCGTTGAAGTGCATATCTACAACCTGCGAAAAAAACTCGGGGCTGAGACGATACGCACCCTGCGTGGGGTCGGCTACCTGCTGGGGAATCCCTCATGAATTCGATCCGCAGAAAACTGATTTACTGGCTGCTGATCGGTCAGTTTGTCGCGGTGGCCGTCACCGGGGCCATTACCTATTTTTATGTGCGCACCGAGCTGGAAGGTCTGTTCGACGATCGGTTGCGACAAT
>QKGY01000448.1 GCA_003250235.1 Desulfuromonadaceae bacterium | reverse complement strand
TCGAGAAGACGTTGCCCTGCAGCCAGAACTTCATGCGGCGCACCAGGAAGTTGCTCTCGGTGGTGTCGGAAGAGTCGGCATCGACATTCTCATAGCGGGCCTGCAGACGGCCGCCGACATGGGCGGTGTAGTTGCCGTCGGCGGTCTCGACGGTGATCCCTTTGCCGGGCTTGTAGTAGGCGAGGTCGTTCTTTTTGGAGGCTTCCTTGTAGTCCTCTTCGGTGATGACGCCCTTGTCCTTGAGGATTTCTTCGAGGGTTTTTGCGTGAACGTTGCTGCAGATGCCGAACATGGCGGTCGCCATGAGGGCGGTGGTGAGAATGCGTTTCATGTTCTGTTTCCTCCTGATGAAATGACGTGGTGCTACGGTGTATGGATGCCCTCGCGGGCATTGCAAAAATCAAAGGGGATTTGTTCTGCTCGGGTGGTGCCGTGCCTCCTTTCATTACCGGATGTACCGAACGATTTTCTGGCTGTCCGGATTGTCTTACCGTCCGCGCGTATCGACGGCGGCGGTATAGGGCAGGGCACTGCTCTGCCGCAGTATGCGGGCCAGAAAAATGCCGCAGAGATCGTAGTCTTCCGTCTCGCAGAAGTGATGGCGCCTCTCGGGGCTTACCGGCAGCCCGGAAAACGAGGCCTTGCAGTGTGCCTGCGACGTTGCCAGGTGAGGGCACCGGTTGGGGACTTTCTTTACAGCTTCCCTGTCCACGAGGGGAAGGGGGATGAGTCGGGTCATGACTGAATTCTCCTGTTGTGATAACGATTTCGCAGGTACCCTAAGGGGGGTGTGTTGGCAAGATGTTGGAAGGGGATTAGAATTTTATGAGCGGGAAAGGGTGGCGCGGGCGAGGGGGAAATTTTCACTTGCCGCCTTGGGGTAAAAGGTGTACCCCTAGGGTCCGACCCGTGACGGGTCGAGAATCTTATCAGGAGTTTTTATGGGAATCTTGTCCAACACCGTCAGCCTCTGCCAGTTTCAGGTGGCGGGCGACAGGCCTGCGGGCGATCTGTTTGCCTGGGCCGGCGAATGCCTGGCCGCCAATGCCTTCCACCCTATCGAACATACCAGTGAAGAGCTGTCCATCGGCTGGGTGCACCTCGACGACAGCAAGGAGAGGGATTTCGCCCTGGCCCAGGCCTTTCAGCGCGATCACTATATCATCTTCAGCCTGCGGCGCGATCAGCGCCGGGTTCCTTCCGCTCTGTTCAGGGCGCACTTCGAGCAGGCCCAGAACGACTTTCTGGCCGCCCATCCGGGGATGCAGAAGGTGGGCAAGCAGAAAAAGGAGGAACTGCGCGAGGCCGTTCGGGGAACCCTCCTGTCGCGGACCCTCCCCATCCCTTCGGTGTACGACGCCGTCTGGGATACCCGCACAAACCTGGTCTCCTTCACCAGCCTCAGCCCCAAGGTGACCGAAATATTCGAGGATCTGTTCAAGAAGACCTTCTCCGGGCTGCGTCTGGTGGCCCTTCATCCCATGGCCAGGGCCGACAGGGTTATTCCCGAGACGCTCAAGTCCGCCCTGCAGAAAGCCAACCGGGCCGGCACCGATGCCGTTCTCGAACAGATTCAGCAGAACGCCTGGCTGGGGAGCGATTTTCTGCTGTGGCTGCTGTATCAGACCCTGGAAGGATCTTCCTCTTACGCGGTGACCCAACCCGGCCCGGCCCTGGAGGGGGAGTCGTTTGTCGCCACCCTCAACGACCGCATGGTTCTGCTCGGCGGCACTGAGGGCGTTCTGCAGAAGATTACCGTGGCCGGCCCCCAGGACCAGTTCAACGAAGTACGCTCGGCTCTGCGCAACGGCAAGCAGATCGTCGAGGCCAATCTCTATCTGGAAAAGCAGGAGCATGCCTGGAAGATAAACTTCAAGGCCGGGGTCTTTCATTTCGCCGGCTTCAAGGCTCCGGCGGTAAAGCTGGAGAAGGATGCCCTGACCGATGCCGCGAGCGAAAAGGAAGCGGTATTCTACGAGCGCATGTATGTGCTGGAAGAAGGACTGCAGCTGTTCGACAGCCTGTTCGGCGTGTTTCTCGGCCAGCGCCTGGGGGACTGGCCGGCCATCGAGAACCAGATCGGTGTCTGGTTGACGCCCGCCTAAAGACGGAATGCCGGGCGGTTCACGGATGAAAGGAGTGGACGATCATGGCCAAGTACAGGCCGGGGCGCGACCCCGAACGACGCAAGGGGCCTGACCTGTGGTGGCGGGCGGCGCGGTGGTTGGCGGTGGCCGGCTGGTCCGCCCTTCTCGGCGCCCTGCTGCTTCTGGGGGCGGCCAAGCCGCCGTCGGAAACCTTCTTCGACCGCTATTTCGGCGTCCCTCTGCGCACCTGGTGGGA
>QKGY01000056.1 GCA_003250235.1 Desulfuromonadaceae bacterium | reverse complement strand
AGCGCACCAGCATGTCGTTCTTTCGGATGCAGGAGGTTGTAAGGGCTACCACCTCTTTGAGGATGCGGTCGCCGACCAGATGCCCCAGCTCGTCGTTGACCCTCTTGAACGAATCGATATCGAACAGCACGACAGCGAAGGGGCCCTGCTGCCGGCGGTGGAGATAGAGGGCCTGCTCGAAGCCACGGTCGAACTCACGACGATTGCTGGCGCCGGTGAGCTTGTCGGTGGTGGCCAGACGTTCCAGCTCCCCCTGGAACCGGTTCACCGTCAGGATATTGATGGCGACGATGATCAGGATGACGACCGCACCGAACAGCAGGTTACGGATGAAGTTGCTGGTGATCCCCTTGAGAGCTTCGCTTTCGTCCTGCTCGACCAACAGATACCAGTTGAACTCGGGGATGAACCGCGCTGTCAGCAGGATGTGCCTTCCCCCTTCCGTATAATCGAAGAAACCGCTCTCTTTTCCCACCTTGAGAACCTCCCCGGCAATGGCGGAGATCCCCTCCTGCTTGAAGATGTTGTCCCGGTCCACCCGGCTGTTGTCTTTGTGAACCTTCACCAGGCCGTTGCGATCCACCAGGTAAATATTGCGGTCGTAGCGTTTCTGGTAGGAGGCCAGCAAGTCGGAGACGGTCTGCAGGTTGAGTCCGACCCCTGTCACCCCCAGCAACTTCCCCTGATAATCCTTGAGCCGGTGATTGATGAAGATGGTCAGGGTATTATCCGCGGCTTCGTTGGTATCGACCACCAGGTCGTAATCGCGGTTGAGCTTCTTGAAATCGTAAAACCACACATCGTGGGCGTCCTCAGGACTGATGGTCTTGAGAATGCCGTCGGCGTAATAATATTTCCCGGTGACGTCCGAGACGAAGAACGCGGTAAAGAAACCGTACTTGTCACGGATCTCCCGCAGGTAGCGGGAGACGCTTTCTTCATCGCTCTCACCGGCCAGGGCCCAGTCCTTCAGAAAGGTGTCGTTGGCCATCAGGGAGGAGACGAAGACAGGACGCAACAGGTCAGCCTGAATCTCGGAGTAGATGTTGTCTCGGGTCAGAGGCAACGCGTTCTCGACAATGCTCTTGCGGATGGACGCCTTGGAGACCCGGTAATTGACGATGTTGGTGACCAGAAAAGCCACGATCAGAATAAGGCTCAAGGCAAGGATCAGCTTGGCCTTGATGCTCAGGCGCCCCATGGAACTCCCCCTTCATCCCCCAGGCTTCACGGAAGAATCGTCTTCCGCAGCCGTTCGCTAGCTTTTCTTCGTACCTCTGCGGCTATGCGGAGGCTTTTTCCCGCCGGCCCTGAGAGGACGCCTCTCGGCCGTCTTGTGCGGAGCCTTTTTCTTTGAAGGCTTGCCGGAATCGACGCTGAGCTTCAGTTGCTGTCCGCACACCCACACCCCTTTGAGGTGCTTCATGGTTTCGGCGGACAGATCCTGTGGCAAATCAACGAGGCTGAAGACATCATGGATCTTGATGGAACCGATGTCGCGACTGGCAATGTTCCCTTCGTTGCTGATGGCGCCGACAATGTGCCTTGGCTCGGCACCGTGCAGGCGACCGACTTCGATGCGGTAGCGCTGCATCCCTGCTTCACGGTCGGCCGGAAGCGGCGCTGGAGATTCCTCCACAAGGGCGCCTTCGGGCTGAAGGGGTTTGTCCTTCTGCACCAGGTAGGCCAGGGTCGCGGCGATGCGACGCAGGCCGACATCGTATTCGCTCTGGTAGCTGTCGATAAGCTCTTCGAAAAACTCCAGGTCCTGGGACTCCATGGTCTCGGCGATCTGCTCCTTGAACAGGCCAATGCGTCTATCGACGATATCCTTGCGGCTCGGCAGGGTCATGGCGGTGATCGGCTGCCGGGTGGCCTGCTCGATGGCAGCAAGCATGCGGCGCTCGCGCGGCGCCACGAAAAGGATGGCCTTGCCTTCGCGCCCGGCCCGGCCGGTGCGGCCGATGCGGTGGATATAGGCTTCAATGTCGTAGGGGATGTCGTAGTTGACCACGTGGCTGATGCGCTTGACATCGAGACCTCGGGCCGCCACGTCGGTAGCGACGACGATGTCGAGGGAACCGTTTTTGAGCCGCTCGATGGTTTTTTCGCGCAGGGCCTGGCTCATGTCACCGTTAAGCGCCGCGCAGGAAAATCCACGGGCCTCGAGCTTCTCGGCCAGCTCCACCGTAGCGAGCTTGGTCCGAACAAAGACGATCATCGCCTCAATCTCTTCGGCTTCGAGGATGCGGGTCAGGGCATCGAGCTTGTGCAGCCCCTTGACCTGCCAGAAGCGCTGCGAAATGGTTTCAACCGTGGAGGTCTTGGTGCGGATGCGAACTTCCACCGG
>QKGY01000389.1 GCA_003250235.1 Desulfuromonadaceae bacterium | reverse complement strand
TCCCATTTCGTCCTGGCGATCACCGCCCTGGTCGGCACCCTGATCTTCCTCTCCAAGGGCCAGGTCGCGCTCACGGTCGCCGCCGTCATGGGCGCCGGGGTGCTTCTGGGCGCGCAGGCGGGCGCACGCCTCTCGATGCGCATGCACAGCGACCCCATTCGCCGGATCCTGGCCGTGGCCGTGACGGTGTTCGCGCTCAGCCTGTTCGTACGCCACTTCCTCGTCTAGGCGCTGGGACCGTAAAGCATATTCTTCGCAGGCCGGAATATTCTTCAGATTATTCCGCGGCAGGCTTCCCACGTTGCAAGTGCCGGAACTCCGTGTATTCCATAAATGCGAATAATGTCAGTTAGATACCTTGCCCATGGAAGTGCCGGCACAATGGCATACGTTATGCACAATAATAAAATGAAGGGTTCCTACGGAAGGAGGGTTTTCACCATGTGGGCACAATACGGATGGCTGATATGGGTCATATTCGGCGGGCTGTTTCTCTTCCTCATGGTTCGCGGCGGCGGTTGCTGCGCCGGTCATGGCAGCCATGGCGGGCGGGGACCCAACGGCCATGAGGAACCAGACGATGAAACAGAGGCCGCGAAATCGCAGAACCGGTCCCGCACCGTTTGTCATTAGACCGGAGCCGGAGGCGTGCGGAGAGGAGGTGAGGCTCCATGAAGAGATTTCTGATCCGCAGGGTCGCTCATTGCAGTGGAGGACACAAGATGGTCCTGGACATGACCGAAAACTGTCCGCAATCATTTGTTTATTCTAAAGAAGCTTCCGGATGAGGCGGCACACGATTTCCGGCTGGCTGCAAGCCGGAAACTGTAGGGTCGCGGAGCTTCGGACGGCTCGTCCTCTGGTGGTACACCGAGAAATATTTCGGGCCCGCTGGAACCTTTAAACAAAGAGGGCATGATGTTTATGAAACCTACCAGCAGATATTTACTTCTTTTTTCTTTCTTTCTGTTTCTGCTTTTGGCGGCGACGAATTGTGACAAAGGGACAGTGGATTCCCTGGAACATATGGGTGTTTCCAGGATAAAAGAAAATATTGATGCCCATCTTTTTACCCTTCCCGATTTAGAGGGAAGAAAAAGAAGCCTGAGCGAATTCAAAGGCAAATTCGTTATGTTGAATTTTTGGGCTACCTGGTGACCTTACTGCGACCGGGAGAGGTCCTCTCTGGAAAAGATACATAATCTATATGGAAGCCGAGGCTTGATCGTATTGGCCATTTCCATCGACCAAGGCAGTGATGAAAAAGTAGGGAAATTGGTAAAAAGCTATGTGAGTCGGAAAAAATTAAGCTTCCTCAATTTGCTTGATCCCACATCTTCCACTGCCGCGCAATATGGCGTGAGTGGCGTTCCGACGAATTTTTTCATCAACCCTCAGGGGAAGATCATAGCCTTTGCCACTGGTTACAGGGAATGGGACAGCAAAACGGGATTATTGATGATAGAGAAACTTCTATCCCCTGAATGAGCAACCAAGACCGGAACCGGTCCCGCACCGCTTGCCATTAGATCGGGCGGGCTGGTCGGAGGGATCCTATCCCCTTTTCCAGGACCTTCCGGATCCCGGATTCTGTTCCATCCATCTAAATGATTGAGGGATGGACCGTGATCGGAAGAAGAGACGGGTTTGCGATGATCCTCATGCCTTTGGTGATGCTTCTGCCCATTATCGGACTGCCGGTATTCTGGGTTCTTCCTTTCGGGCAGGCACTCCCCATATATCTGTTTTTCGTTTCCCTCTTTGCGGGAATGATGTGGGTCATGCGCAGGACCATGAAGTATCCCAGGATGACGGGAGCCGAGTCCCTGATGGGCAAAACGGCGGAAGTGGTTTCCAGGACAAGCCTGGGCTACGGGCCGCCGTACATGGTTCGCATCCTTGGGGAGCTTTGGTCTGCCGACAGCAAAGAGACCCTGCACATCGGGGAAAAAGTCACCGTCATTTGCGTTCGGGGGAACAGCGTGCTCGTCAAACACGAAAACAGATAAGGCGTACCCGTGGGTTCACAATCGGTCAGCCTGCCAGGTTGATCGAGTAGCCGATTGCCGCAATCCCGGAGACAATCACAACCAGGCGGGCGGTTTTCATGTTGATGCGATTTGCGATGCCGCCTGCCGCGAGCAAACGGTGTCTTTGGAACAATCCCAGCATGATGGTAAGTCCCACCAAGTTGGAGAACACACCCAGCAGCAGAAGGGGAAGCTGGTACCGGGCCAGAAAGGCGGCAGCGGCCGATACGCCAAGGATGGGCAGGATGTTGACCAGGGCGTGGGAGCAGCATGCGACCATGGAGCCGGTGGAGATGGTGCCGGAAGCGGCCACCTCTGCC
>QKGY01000222.1 GCA_003250235.1 Desulfuromonadaceae bacterium | reverse complement strand
CCGGACGAGATCCGCAACCACCCGGCGGTCATCACCGCCTACCTGGGGAATGAAACGATCTGATGCTGCTTTCCGTTGAAAATCTCGAAGTCAAGTACGGCAATATCCAGGCACTCCACGGTATCAGCTTTCATGTCAATGCCGGGGAGATCGTCACCCTGATCGGCGCCAACGGCGCCGGCAAGACCACCAGCCTCTACGCCATCGCCCGCCTGCGTCCCCCCGAGGCGCCGCGGGTCATCGCCGGCGATATCCGCTTCAACGGCCAGTCGATCCTCAAGACCCCGCCCGACAGCGTGGTCAAGAACCTCAAGCTGGCGCTGGTCCCCGAGGGACGGCACATCTTCGGCAACCTCACCGTGCAGGAGAACCTGGAGCTGGCGACCTACTCCCGGTCCAGGGAGGACGACCTCAGGCAGGACTACCAGAAGGTCTTCGACCTCTTTCCCCGTCTGGCCGAGCGCCGCAAGCAGCGCAGCGAGTCGCTTTCCGGCGGCGAGCAGCAGATGCTCGCGGTCGGCCGGGCGATGATGACCGGCTGCACCTTCCTGATGCTCGACGAGCCCTCCATGGGCCTGGCCCCGGTGCTCAAGTACGAACTCTTCCGCACCCTCAAAAGGCTCAACGAAGAGGGCATGACCCTCCTCCTGGTCGAACAAAACGCCAAACTCGCCTTGGAGTTGGCCCACCGGGGCTACGTGCTCGACACCGGCGACATCGTCGCCCAGGGGCCTGGCCACGAGCTGCTCGGCAACCCGGAGGTCAAGAAGGCCTATCTCGGGGGATGAGCCCTAGATTACCTGGCACACCGATGAAACCACCCATGTCCTGCCGGTTTGGCGGTTTCTACTGGAGATGGAGCCGCGAACCTCAAAGGCGGAACGTCTTCTTTGAGCTTCGGCCGTTTACTCAAATAAGCTGCCGCGTCACATCACGCCGAGAATCCACCCTTCGACCTGAGCAACGGGGTATTCGCCGGGCAGCATGTCGGGCTTAAGAAATTTACCGAGGCTGCCATTTGTATCCACCTGCCGCAACCAGGCAGAAGGGACATAAGCGTCGTGCTGGTCGGGTGTACGGCCTTCCCGTGGACAGCTCTTGCTCCACAGTGACGGGTAGACCTCTACCAGCGCGGATTTGCCTGCGGGAATCTTCCACCCATCGAAAGGCCAAAAGTGAACCCGCGCCCCGAGTCGATTTCGCAGATACCTCAGCCAGGGCAATCCGGCATGGGTCGATTTGGCCACCGAACCGGGCACGTCGAAATGAAAGACCGACTTGGCCCCGGCCCGCTCTTCGGTGATACGCCGCCATCGGGCGCTGCCGGAACGGACCTCGCCTTCACCCCGCGGACCGTGGCGAACGAAATCGACGTAGATATGCTCGACATCGGTCGGCCAGTGCTTCTGGAAATCGTCGAGGAAGGTCGGCCAATCCGGTTCCAGCCAATGAACCTCGAAATACCGCAGGGGGAAGGAAAAGCCGTGGTCGATACCGACGATGCTCGCCACATCCTCGGATAACCGCGCTTCCAGCCATTCCGCCAAGCCGCGCCGGGTCCAGTACTTGCGTGGGCTGGGCGGTGGTTCCACTTCCACAGGTAGAGCCTCGCGGCTGGCCTCGTAGACTCGGATCCCCTTCAGGCTGGAATCCGGGGTTGCAGCACCGGAGTAGTCAATACCGATATAGCGGCTGAACCTTGGCTTGTTGCGTTCCGGCATTTTTACAATCACCATGATAGTGAGCCTCGTTTTTTGATTGGCGTGGTCAAAACGCTATCCACTCGATAAAGGAAGTCCACTGCAATGCTGTCGATCATGGTTACGGTAACAGCTTCCGCATTTTCAAGATCCCAGGAATCGACATACTCGACAGGGTCTTTGCCGATTTCCGCCAAATGAGCACGAATTCCTCGCAGCCATTCATCCTCGGTCTTGAAGGGGCTGGCATTGCGCCAAGTTCCGCTTTCAGCGTGTCGGAGACGTGAGCAGCACGGACCCTGACCTCCGGGGACATCTCAGATAAATTGTCAGTGTCCATGAAGGCAATTACTGTATGGGGTAGGCTCGCCGCCTATATCCGGCACCATTGGAGCGAGGACATGCCCTCGATAAAAAAAGCCCCTGTTTGTCCACTCTAGCTATCAGTGGATAACAAGAATGGGCAAACAGGGGCTTTCAACAAAAAAATTTAAATTTCTCTTACTTTTTCTATAAAATGGTGGAGGCGCCGGGAGTTGAACCCGGGTCCGAAAATTCTCCCCTTCTGTATCTACATGCTTAGTTCCGGGATTGAATCTCGCGTTCGTCTCTCACCCGGAACCGGGATACTCGAACGCCAGCCTGAAAAAATCTCATTG
>QKGY01000380.1 GCA_003250235.1 Desulfuromonadaceae bacterium | reverse complement strand
CCGCCAAGAAACGTTCCTTCAACGGCCGTTCCGGCAATGACGCAGGTTTCCGGTGGGGGCGTTTCGGCAACCTCCCGGGGCGTCGTCACGCAGCCTCCTGCCAGTACTAATAGGGCAACAACCCCAATCCATCTCATGAGAACCTCCAGGGATTCGACGGCCAAAGGCTACAGGAAAACCCCTTGTGTGTCAAGGAGTTCCGCCCTGTTCCGGCCAAAAGCGGGTTTCCAGTTCCTGAAGCAAAGGGGCGAAGGTGGTTCGATCCCGAGCGCTGACCGCGATCGCGGAGAAACGCCGACAAAGATGGGGGATTTCCTCTTCGGGAACCATGTCGATTTTATTGAAGACCAGCAACCGGGGGATTCGATGCAGCTCCAGGTCCATCAGGATTTTCTCCACCGCAGCCATCTGTTCTTCAAAGCGAGGGTTGGAGAGATCCACCACATGCATCAGTAGGTCGGCATCTTCCAATTCTTCCAGCGTGGCCTTGAAAGCCCCCAGAAGGCTTTTGGGAAGATGGCGGATAAAACCGACCGTGTCGGTAATGATCACTTCGCGCTCCAGGGGAAAGCGAAGCCTGCGGGTGGCCGTATCGAGGGTGGCAAAGAGCAGGTCCTCGGTCAGCACCTCGCTCTGAGTCAGGGCGTTCAGCAGGGTCGACTTGCCGGCGTTGGTGTATCCGACGATGGAAATGATCGGGACCTCGGTGCGAATACGCCGCTGTCGCCTCTGCCGTCGCCCTTTCTCCAGCGACCCAAGCTGTTTCTCGAGGCGGGTGATCCGGTCACGGATACGGCGCCGGTCGATCTCCAGCTTGGTTTCCCCCGGACCGCGCCCGCCAATCCCCCCCATCAGCCGGGAAAAAGCCGTCCCCTTACCGGCCAACCGCGGCAGGATATATTTGAGCTGGGCAAGCTCCACCTGCACCTTACCGTCCAGCGTATGGGCACGACGGGCAAAAATATCGAGAATAAGCTGCGAACGGTCCACGACCTTGATTTCCGTAATGGCGGAAATGGAACGAACCTGGGTGGGGCTGAGATCCTGGTCGAAGATCAGCAGGGTGGCCCCCTGCTGCAGCGCCCGGATGATGACCTCTTTGATCTTTCCCTCTCCCATCAGGTACTTGGGGTTGATCTGCCTCGGACGCTGGATGACCCTGTCGACCACCATGACATCCGCCGTACGGGCGAGTTCCGCCAGTTCGTCGAGTGAATCTTCGGTCTGCTGACGCGACATCTGACTGACGGAGATAAGGATGGCCTTCTCACGGCTGTCCGCCAGATCGATGGTTTCGGCCATCTTGCGCTCCAGCTCATCATCCAGGGAGCGCAAAAAAGCATCGGCATCGAGATCGAGGCTGTAGATGGAGGGCGCGGAAAGGACTTCGACATTTTTACCCGATGGGCCGGGGGGAAGCAAATGGGCGTAATGAACCGTTCCTGGCAGGCCCAGGGCACCGACAGCGATGGCCACCATCAGATCCAGCCTCAGAAGCGCCAGGTCGGTCAGGTCATCCTGGGAAAGAGGCTCCCCCTTGAGATGGGTATGGATGCACCGAAGCCCGCGCAGACCGCTACGCCCCAGGCCGAAGCCGGACAGATCGGGAATGACGATCTCCCGGTCGTCCCCAACGATGACATAGAGCACCGTGCCCTGGCGATCGATGATGATGCCTATCTGCCGGCCAATTTCATGGGAGCGTTCGGTGAGATAGCGGGCCAGTTCCGCCGTGACGACCTCGCCGGCAGGAATGCGTCGACGCAAAATGCGTTCGAGCGCTTTAACTTGGCTGGTCTTGAGTCCGGTAAGGTTTCCGTGGATCAATAAAAGGATTCCTCGCACAAAAAAAGGGCCCTTTCGGGCCCTTGTCTTCGATCAACAAGTACCCGCCGGATCAGGCGGGCACGACGGTGTTGAAACCACCATCGACGAAGTGAACCTCTCCGGTCACGCCGCTGGCGAGATCCGAAGCAAGGTAAAGCACCGATTTGCCGACATCCTGCTGATCAACCGCACGACGCAGGGGAGCGAACTGGTCCATCAGCTTGAGTTTTTCCTTAAGCCCTCCGACGCCGGATGCCGCCAGAGTCTTGATCGGGCCCGCAGAAACAGCGTTGACCCGAATCCCCTTTTCGCCGAGCTCAGCAGCGAGATAACGGACCGAAGACTCCAGAGCCGCTTTGGCCACGCCCATGACGTTATAGTTGGGAACCGCGCGAGTTGCGCCCAGATAGGTCATCGTAACAACACTCCCGCCCTTTTTCATCAGGGGGGCGGCATAACGCGTCACGGCGACCAGCGAGTAAGCGCTGATATCCATAGCCAGCTTGAACCCTTCACGGCTCGTCTGACTGAAAGGACTCTTCAGGTCATCCTTGTTGGCAAAGGCTACCGAGTGGATCACAAAATCAATATCTCCCCAGACCTCACCGACCTTGGCGAAAACCGCTTCGATATCTTCGTCCCGCCCCACGTCGCAGGGAAGGATCAGGTCGGAGCCCAGGCTCTCAGCCAGAGGACGCACCCTCTTTTCCAACGCTTCGTTCAGATAGGTAAAAGCGAGGGTCGCGCCAGCTTCTTTCAGCTGCTGCGCAGCCCCCCAGGCAATGCTCATATCGTTGGCGACACCAAAGATAATGCCGCGTTTTCCCGTCATCAACCCCATAGTTTTCTCCTCCACGGTAATGTCTCAACCAAACAGGTCAAGTGGTCTTTATTAGCAGATAGCCACACATAAAGCAAGACATTTGGCAACCGCAAGGGTTAAGGGGTAGCGAACCGATCTTTGAGCAGCTTCAGCAGGACATCGGCCTTCTTGTAGCCGGGCAGGACCAGCCCGTCAGGAAGGACCAGGGTCGGCGTGGACGTGATCCCCAGCTGGGGTCCCAGGGCCAGAGTTTCATCCACCGCCTTCGTGTCGCAGGTCGCAGGGGGAACCGGCTGCCCGGCAAAGCTGGATTCCAGCATCTCCAGTGAATGGGCGCAGACAATGCTCTTGGAAATCCCATAAGCGTTGGGATGCATTTTCAGAGGGAAGAGTTTGATGAAAAAAACGATATCCGGATCCTGACGAACGACTTCTTTCAACTCTGTGTGCAATCGCTTGCAATAAGGGCATTCCGGATCAGTAAAGACGATAACCCGGATTTTTGCAGCGGAATTGCCGAGGATCAGGGCGTCCTGCAGGGGAATCCGCGTCACGTCCACCTTGTTGAGTTCGGCCTCGCGCATGCTGGTAAGATTCTGGCCGTCACTGATCCGAATCACATTTCCCGCGACCACATAGGATTTTGAAAAATCGACGTAGAGCGGAAAACGGCGCCCCTGTTTCTCGGCTTCAACCACCCACAGCCCGGGGATTTCCGCAAAATCGACACTCAACACCTTGTCCACACCGGCCTTAAGGAGATCGCCGGCTTCTTTCTGACTCAGGCTATGGCAATCACGACACTCTCCGGCACCACAACCATCCTTCATGAAAGCCTGCGCATCGACAGCCACGCACATCAGCAGCAACAGAGCAACAACATGCTTGAACATTTGGTTTCCTTCTCCCACGTTAATCGTTTGATTCAAGGGAACCGAGCCGCCTCAAGAAACGCTTCGGCTCCCCATCGGACTGCGCTAGAATAGTACGACTCAACTTTTTTCGCAACCGCCATACCGTTGTATTGGAAGGGAAGGATTGACAGGGATGCCTGGAAGCACGACAATCGCTTCCCACTTGGCCGTTTCACTTCATACAAGGACGAACACCATGGATACCACAACCCTCTTCGGCATAGCCCTGGCCCTGGCGATGGACGCCTTTGCCGTCGCCCTGGGCGCCGGTTTGACACTCGGCACCCTGACGGGAAGGCATCTTTTTCGCCTGAGCTTTCATTTCGGCCTGTTTCAGGCGTTGATGCCCGTTATCGGCTGGCTGGCTGGGATGACGGTTCAGAAATGGATTTCCGCCTACGACCATTGGCTCGCCTTCGCTCTGCTTGGGTTTGTCGGCACGAAGATGATCTACGAAGCGTTTCATCCGGAAGAGGAGAAAGCGGAGAAGGACCCGACCCGCGGCATGACCCTAATCGTGCTCTCGGTGGCCACCAGCATCGATGCCCTGGCCGTGGGCCTCACCCTGGGGATGATCGGGGTCAGCATCTGGTTTCCCGCTACGATCATCGGTGTCGTCGCCGGCGTCTTGACGATGGCGGGGATGTTGCTGGGACGGCGGATCGGAACGCTGTGGGGTCCACGCGTGGAGATTCTGGGAGGGCTGGTCCTGCTGGGGATCGGCCTCAAGATCCTCCTGGAGCATACCCTCTGGGGGGGATAACCGGCGACGGTACAACCAAAAACGTTTTTGCTTTTTGCAGGCATCCCCCGTTAAGATGAATCGTCGCCCAAGCTAAGCACGCATCGCCACGAGGTCCCTAAGGAATCCCATGTCCCTCATTCTCGCCCTGTTGCAACAGATGTCCGTCTTTCTGGTCATCGGATACCTGTTCAGCAAATCACCGGCCTTCAGACCGCTGACCGGAGAAACGCTGCGCACCCGGCACAAAATATTCCTGTACTTTATCTTCTCGGCGTTCTCCATCATGGGGACCTACTTCGGCCTGCCGGTTCAGGGCGCTATTGCCAATACCCGGGCGATCGGCGCGGTGCTCGCCGGAATCATCGGAGGCCCTCTGCTCGGAACGGCCGTCGGTTTCACTGGCGGGCTGCATCGTTATACCCTGGGTGGGTTCACCGCCTTTTCCTGCGGGGTCTCCACCACCACCGAAGGGCTCATTGGCGGGCTCGTGCATCTCTACATCCTGCGCAAAGGCCGCCCGGAACAGATTTTCAGTCCGCCGATCGCTTTTGCCGCCACTTTTTTCGCCGAGATGATGCAGATGCTGATCATCCTGCTGCTCTCCCGCCCCTTCTCCGATGCCGTGCATCTGGTTCAGGCCATAGCGCTGCCCATGATGCTGGCTAATTCGGCCGGCGCGGCCCTTTTCATGAGCATCATGCGGGATCAGAAAAGCATGTATGACAAATTCGGCGCTATCTTTTCGGCCAGAGCCCTCAAGGTGGCGGAACGAACCCTGGGGCTGCTCACGAAAGGCCTCACCCCCCAGAGTGCCAAGCAAATTGCCGGCATCATCCACGAGGAAACGGGGGTTGGAGCCGTCTCGATCACCGACCACGAACGCATTCTGGCCTATGTGGGGCTGGGTGCCGATCACCACCGGGAGGGCCAGCCCATCGCCTCCGATCTGACCATCCGGGCGATTAGGGAGAACAAGGTCATTTATGCCGACGGCGTGCATGAGTTCTTCACGTGCGCCATCTCCCCCCAGTGTCCGCTGGGATCCGCCCTGGTCGTTCCGCTGCGTGTCGATGGAGACGTGGTGGGAACCATCAAGCTGTACGAACCCAAGAACAAACTCTTTCTCAACCTGAACCGGACCCTGGGGGAAGGCATTGCCGCGCTCTTCTCCGACCAGTTGTTGCGGTCGCGCTACGAAGAGCAAAAGAACCTGCTCATCCAGTCGGAACTCAAACTGCTCCAGGCGCAAGTCAATCCGCACTTCCTGTTCAACGCCCTCAACACCATCATCGCCATCATCCGCAAGGATGCCGGGCAGGCCCGGGAGCTGCTCCTGCATCTGTCCAACTTCTTTCGCAAGAACCTTAAGCGCTCCGGGGATTTTTCGACCCTGGAGGAAGAACTCGACCACGTGGGCTCCTACCTGAAGATCGAAAAAGCCCGGTTCGAGGACCGGCTTGAGGTCGAGATGACCATAGACCCCGGGCTGTTGAAGCTGCGTCTTCCGACATTCACCCTGCAGCCGATCATCGAAAACGCCATCAAGCACGGCATTTCGGGGATGCTGGGGAAAGGGATCGTCAAGATCGTCGCCCGGGTCCATGAGCAGGGCGCCTGTATCGACATCGAGGATAACGCCGGAACCTACTGCGACCAGCTCCACGGGGGGGGATTGGGGATGAACATCGTCGATAGGCGTATCAAGAATCTCTATGGTGAGCGCTACGGGGTTCAGGTCAGCTGCAAGCCTCATGAGGCGACACTGATCACGATCCTTCTTCCCTTCCAGGGAGGGACGATCTCATGATCCGAGCTTTGATCGTTGATGATGAACGGAACGCCCGCGAAGAACTCGAGGCGATGCTGCAGGAAACAGGGGCGGTCGAAATCGTCGGCAGCTGCGCCAACGCGATCGAAGCCATCAAGATGATCAACCGGGAACGTCCCGAGGTCCTCTTTCTCGATATCCAGATGCCGCTGGTCAACGGTTTCGAACTTCTGAGCATGATTGACGACGACATCATGCCCCACGTGGTCTTCGTCAGCGCCTACGATGACTACGCCCTGAAGGCGTTCGAAGAAAAGACCCTGGATTACCTGCTCAAACCCGTCGAACCCGCCCGGCTGGAAAAAACCCTGGAAAAACTCTCCTCCCGCCTGCACAGTGGCTCGCAGCCGGCATACGACACCTCCGAGCTTCGGCAGATCCCCTGTGTCTGCGCCAACCGTATCAAGCTGATCGATGCTTCCCAGCTGATTTTCGCCCGTTCCGATCTCAGCGGTATCCATCTGGTCACCCCCCAGGGAGAGTACTTTACCGAGTTGACGCTCAAAACCCTGGAGACCCGAACTCCCCTGATCCGCTGCCATAAACAGTTCCTGATCAACATTGCCCAGATTGACGAGATCACTCTGCTGGATAACGGCGTGGCCGAGATTAAAACCCTGGCCGGGCATCTGGTGCCGGTAAGTCGCCGCTACCTGAAGAATCTGAAAGAAACCCTCGGCCTTTAACATCGATAGTCATCTCAGAAACACCCACCCTGAAAACCGGTCACTTCTCAGAACAGACCGCTCAGCAGATTATACGACCGCTTGCCTCCTCCCCCCGTTTCGCCCCTGAGGATGTTTCGATATGGTAGCGTAACGTAAACATTCCCCCAACGGAGGTGCTAATGCTTTACTTTTTTGCCTGTATCGGTCTGCTGATCGCCGGATATTTTATCTACGGAACATTCGTCGATCGCATTTTCGGTGCTGACCCCAACCGCCCCACGCCTGCCAAAACGCTCAACGACGGGGTCGACTATGTCGAGATGTCCCCTGCCAAGATCTATCTGATCCAGCTCCTCAACATTGCCGGCCTCGGACCCATTTTCGGACCGATCCTCGGCGCGCTCTACGGCCCGTCAGCGCTGCTGTGGATTGTCATCGGAAGCATCTTTGCCGGAGCTGTCCACGATTACTTCTCCGGCATGCTCTCCGTCCGTCATGACGGGCAGAGCGTTCCCGATGTGGTTGGCTATCAGTTGGGGACGGGATTCAAACAATTCATGCGCCTCTTCTCGATCGTTCTGCTTCTGCTCGTCGGGGTCGTTTTCGTCCTGGGTCCCGCCAAGCTTTTGGCTAACCTGAGTCCTCTCCCGGTTATGGCTTGGGTCGCCATTATTTTCGTCTATTATTTCCTGGCGACCATTCTGCCGATCGACAAGATCATCGGTCGCATCTATCCGCTGTTCGGCGCGGTACTGATCTTCATGGCCGTGGGACTGACCGGTGCCCTCATCGCCAAAGGCTACCAGTTCTACCCGCAGTTCACCCTGGCCAATCTGCACCCCAAGGGCCTGCCCTTATGGCCGCTGATGTTCATCACCATCGCCTGCGGCGCCATCAGCGGTTTCCACGCCACCCAGTCTCCCCTGATGGCCCGCTGCATTGCCAATGAGAAATACGGCCGCCCAATCTTTTACGGGTCCATGATCGGCGAAGGCGTCATCGCCCTGGTCTGGGCCACCCTCGGCATGTCTTTCTACAAGGGAGCGGATGCTCTCAATGCCGCTCTGGCTCAAGGCGGCCCGGCGTACGTCGTCAACGAGATCTCCACCACCCTGCTCGGTCCCGTCGGCGGCCTTCTGGCCATCATCGGTGTCGTCATTCTGCCGATCAGCTCCGGGGATACGGCTTTCCGCAGCGCCCGCCTGATCATTGCCGACTTCATCAAAATCCCTCAGAAAGCCATCTTGAAAAGACTGTACCTGGCGGTGCCCCTGTTCCTTGTCGGATTTTTGATCTCCAAAGGCAATTTCGGCGTGATCTGGCGTTACTTTGGCTGGGCCAACCAGACACTGGCCACCATCGTCCTGTGGGCGGGTGCGGCCTATCTTATCAAACAGGGCAAGCTGCACTGGATCGCTACCATCCCAGCGACCTTCATGACGGCTGTGGTAACCACCTATCTGGCTTACGATAAGATCGGATTCAGCATTCCGCTGCAGATTTCCACATGGATCGGCATTGGCGTCGCCGTCGCTTCGCTGGCCCTCTTCCTGATCAAGTTCCGCAATCCCGCAGGGTCACCGGATCAGGAGGTTGTTGAACCGGAAGCGGCCTGATCCTCTTTCCTGACGTAAAAAAAGGGGCCCTTTTGGGGCCCCTTTTTTTATGGGTGTTGCCGGGAGAATCCTACCCCAGCATGTCCATCCAGATACTCGCCGCCCAGTCCGCGGCATGACGTGCGTAGAGCGGCGAGCGATCCGGAGAAGCCTTGGAGGCCTCCTTGATGGCCACGGTCTTTCTGCTCGCCTCATCGAAAGTGTACACCCCGGTGATATAGATACCCTCGGTGTCACTGACAAGACTGTAGCAGGAGTTGGCATACGTCGGCTTGGGCGGAGTCTTGTCGTTGAGCAAGGCGACGACGGCCGCCGCAGCAACCTTGCCCATGGAATTGGCCACAAACCCCGACTTGGGCATCGGCCCGGAGGTTGCCGGATCGGTGGCATCGCCGATGACATGGACCCCCGGCACGACGGTTGATTCAAAGGTGACCGGATCGACCGGCGCCCATAACTGCCCCTTCGGTACCAGTCCCATTGTAAACGCCAGATCTCCGGCTTTTTGGTCCGGAATGAGATTGATCACGTCCCCCTGGAATTCCTGTTCATAAGTCGACACGCTCTTACGGTCGGCGTCAACTTTGGCAAGGATCGATTCCGGCCGGTAGTCAATGATA
>QKGY01000030.1 GCA_003250235.1 Desulfuromonadaceae bacterium | reverse complement strand
CTGCTAACTGGGGGAAAAAGGCTCTTCCCAAACCTCATGCCGCTAAAATCGAACCTAAAGAAATGATTGCCCTGGATGATGCGGAGTTCGGTCGGTACTGAGCGGCCTGCGCTTAGGACTCTGCTGAACGAAAAGACCCCTTCGTACGGAAGGGGTCTTTTTTTATGTGTGATGAATATCTGGAGTGGCGAAATTGTAAAACCTGGTGTCAATGGAAGGCTGTGCTTCAGCCGATCCCTGCATGGCGTGCCGGTGAAAATCACATGCGGTCCAGGGCTAAATATTTTTGACAGAGATGACGATATGAACGTGTAGAATATTGCGTCGGGGTTTTCAATCGGTGCCGCCTGATATGGCTTCGTTACCCCCACCAGAATGCCTTTTCTGTCGATCTGTTCGAATGGATGATCAATGCGTGTGTTCCGGCCGGCGATAGGTCTGGGAACCGCCGGAGATAAAGATATGTCCATGGAGTATTCTCCGACCCTTCTTCTGGTTGATGATAATCCCGTCAATCTGGACATCATGAGTCGGATCATCAGTCATTACCTGCCGAAATGCCAAGTGCTTACGGCAAGGGATCCTTCCACGGCCCTGAACATCGGTGAAACCATAGCCCTGGACGGGGTCCTGCTCGACTGTCAGATGCCGGGGATGGGAGGGGTCGAACTCTGCCGGCGGTTTAAAGAACACGAACACCTGAAACATGTTCCGGTCATCCTCCTGACGTCATTCAAGTCCAGCCCCGAGCTGCGGGCCGAAGGGCTGGATGCCGGGGCGGAGGATTTCATCTCCCGACCGGTTGAAAATGTCGAGTTCATCGCACGCATCCGTTCCATCCTGCGTCTGAAAAGGGCCGAAGACCGTCTGCGAAGGATTAACAGCAATGTCGAAGGCCTGCTTGCCGAAAAAACAGCCGCTCTGGAGCGGTCACGCCGTATGTACGATATGCTGTCCGCCTGCAGCCAGGCCGTGATGATGGCCGAGAAGTCCGAGGATCTGTACCGGGATATTTGCCGGATCCTGGTGAACGAGGGAGGGTACCGGGTTGCCTGGGTGGGAGAGCTTGAAATGGGATTGGATATGAAGATCCGTCCCCTTGCCTGGGAAGGGGTAAATGAAAGCTGTTCCGCAAAATTGCGCTCAGTTTGGACGGATAAGACCTTTCCCTGCGATCCGGCTACCCGTACGGCGATTCGCGAAGGCCGGGTGGCTATCGTCCGGGATATGGATGAAGCTCTGGCCTCTGGAGTCAGCGGTTACGAAGTTGTTTCCCAGGGGGTGGTGTCAGCCCTCTCTCTGCCCCTGATGGACGGGGAAAACCTGCTGGGCGTTTTAAGCCTTTATTCCTCCGAGCGGCATATCTTTGACACCTTGGAGATCAGCCTCCTGCAGCGCCTTGCCGATAATCTGGTTTTTGGCATTCGCGCTCTTGAGGCAGAACGGGAACGCCAGACGTCGCGGTTGAAGGCGGAACAGGCCCTCAGCCTGCTCAAAAGTGTCATCAACGCGACTTCTGACCTGATCTATTTCAAGGACAGGGAAGGGCGATTTCTGGGGTGCAACCTGGCGACTGCCAGGTTGTTTGGTCATCCGGAAGAAGAAATTGTCGGAAAACGGGACGATGATTTCTTCCCCAGTGAAACGGCCCGGTCGGTGATGGCGTGGGATCAGGAACTTCTGGCGGAAAGGATCCCAAAACGGATCGAAGAGTGTCTTCCCTGTCCTGGGCGCGGAGATGTTTTTTTTGATACCCTGAAATCCCCTTATTACGGTTCGGATGGTGAGCTGCTCGGCCTGATTGGGGTTAGCCGGGATATCAGCCTTCAGAAAATGGCGCAGCTTGAACTTCAGGAGAGCCGGGAAGAATTCAGAAGACTTTCTCAGGAGTTTCAAACCGTCCTTGAGGGAATCCCCGATACCATCAGCCTCCTGGATTCGGATTTTAAGATACTTTGGAGCAACAAAAACAGAGTCGAGGGTGCGTTTACCCGAGCTCCTCTTCCGGGAAAATGTTATCAGCGAATTCACAATCTGGAAGGGCCGTGTGAAAATTGCCCGACTCTGAGTTGCTTCGAAACCGGTGAGGCCAGCGAAGGGGTGATTCGCGGAACCAATGACAGAATCCGAGGGGTCAAGGCCTTTCCCCTGAAAGACGAAACCGGCAAGGTCATCCATGTCATTACCCTCGCCAGCGATATCACGGAAAAAATTCGCATGCGAGAAGAGTCCCAGAGAAACAGCCGCCTGGCGGCTCTGGGAGAACTGGCTGCCGGCGTGGCCCATGAGATCAACAACCCCAATGGTGTCATTCTCCTCAATGCCTCTTTGTTGCAGAAAGCGTGGGCGGATATCCAGTCCCTGCTGGACGCCCATTACCGGCAGACCGGCGATTTCTCGATGGGTTCCATGTCTTATACGCAGTTGCTGGATTTGATGCCTGATCTGTTGGCCGATACCCTGGCCAGCGGCCGGCGCATCAAGCGGATCGTCGAAGATCTGAAAGAGTTTGTCCGTATCCGTAGCGCTTAACAAGGTTGTGGATGCGGCTGTGCGACTGGTCAACCACAACATCAAAGAGGCGACCCATCATTTTTCCGTGACTCTGGACGAAGCCTTACCGTTGCTTCAGGGGAATGCCCAGCAGATCGAACAGGTGGTAGTCAATCTCCTGGTCAACGCCTTGCACGCTCTTCCGGACAAAGAGCGCGGGGTGACTCTGTTGACCCGTCAGACCGAGGATGGCAAGAACGCCGTATTGGAAGTTCGGGATGAAGGAGTGGGCATTTCCGAGAACAATCTGGCCCATATCATGGAACCTTTTTTCACTACCCGGCGTGAATCGGGTGGTACAGGGCTGGGGCTTTCCGTGTCGTCCCGTATTGTAAAGTCACATGGGGGGCGGCTGGAATTCTCTTCCCGACCGGGCAAGGGGACAACCGCCCTGTTGATCCTTCCTTTCTCCAAGAAGGAGCTTTGTTGATGAGCCGGGGGAAAAACCCAGCCCTGCCAATTCTTCTGGTAGACGATGAGCCGGCCTGGCTGCGCAGCCTGTCGACCACTCTGATGTTCTCCGCCGGAATGGACAATCTGATTTCGTGTCAGGACAGCCGTCAGGTTATGGATATCCTTTCCCGGCAGGACGTCGGTGTCGTTCTGCTGGATCTGACCATGCCCCATGTGACCGGAGAAGAACTCCTGCAGCGCCTGCGTGAAGAGCATCCGGATGTGCCGGTCATCATCCTGAGTGGTCTGAATCAGCTGGATACCGCGGTCAGGTGCATGAAACTGGGGGCCTTCGACTATTTCGTCAAAACCACGGAGACCGAGCGTCTGATCGCCGGAGTTCGCAAGGCGCTCTCCATGCGCGAGCTGCACCTGGAGAATCTGCGGCTCAGAACCCAGGTTCTTCAAGGCCAGCTGCAGAATCCAGAAATCTTTTCAGCCATCCACAGCCGAAGCCCGATTATGGGGGCTGTTTTTCGCTACATTGAAGCCATCGCAGGAAGCAGTGAACCGATCCTCGTAACCGGAGAAAGTGGTACAGGCAAGGAACTTGTTGCCCGCGCCATCCACAAAGCGAGTGCGCCAAAAGGGCCGTTCGTGGCGGTCAATCTTGCCGGGTTGGATGACAATGTGTTCACCGATACGCTTTTCGGTCATCACAAAGGTGCCTTTACCGGAGCCGATCATGAACGCTCCGGCATGGTGGAGAAAGCCTCCGGGGGGATTCTTTTTCTGGACGAGATCGGCGATCTGAACCCGGCTTCGCAGGTCAAATTGCTGCGTCTGTTGCAGGAGCGTGAATTTTTTCCCCTCGGCAGCGATGAACCACGACAGGTGCGGGCCCGTATCGTCTGTGCCACGAACGTGGATCTGGCAGTACGCCAGGCCGAAGGCCTTTTCCGCAAAGACCTTTATTTTCGTCTCTGCGCGCATCATGTGGATTTACCGCCGTTGCGCCAGCGTTCGGAGGATCTGCCGCTGCTCCTTGACCAATTTCTGCAGGAGGCCTGCCAGGGGCTTGAAAAAGAGATTCCTGACATTCAGGAAGAACTTCTGGCCTTTCTGGACCATTACTCTTTTCCTGGAAATATCCGGGAACTGAGGGGCATGGTTTTTGATGCTGTAACGCTTCACAAAGCAGGGGAGCTTTCTTTAAAGCCTTTTAGAAAAGCTGTGGACCAGAACCTTTCGGTGAATGTGGATTCGCAAGACGGGGACGATAATGGGGGAGGAGATACTCTTTTGCGTTTTTCCAAGCGTCTGCCAACCCTGGCCGAAGCCGATGCCCTTCTGGTTGATGAAGCCCTTAAACGGGCCAACGGAAAACAGGCGGAGGCGGCAAAACTTCTCGGCATTTCTCCACAGGCCCTGAGCAAAAGATTGAAAAAAGGCCGACGTTCCTCGTTGTAAGAGGGGGCCCCATGCCGCACCATTTTACCGACGTGCCCTCTCCCACCTACACAGTTTTTAAAGGAAGTGCCTTGTCGGCAGTCGTCCCTGTACCTTGTACTTGAGCAGTCCCGTTGCCAATCGCACCGTATCCCTCTTGCTTGGTGAAAAAGGCACAGGATTACCTGCTTTTCGGTTATTTATATGTTTACTCCAATATCAGGAAGAACGAATTAAAGTCCTGGTTTGTTTTTCCTGCATCTGGTATAAAAGAAGGCCCGAGAGGATTTCAGATTCCTGGAATGTCCTATTTCGTGCCAGGTTTTGAGAGGGCAACTCCCAAATGAAAAATGTATCGGCATACGATCTCGACCTCTTTGAGGAATTGCCTGTCCCTTCTACTCTTTTAAGCTTCGAGGGAAAGGTGGTGACCGTCAATGCTTCGGCGCTTGCCTTTCTCCAACAGATCGGGCTTTCCCAGAAAGCCTTGCAGCCGGGCGCATTGCCGGAAACGAGGCTGGTGTCTCTGCAAGAGCTTGAACCCTTCATGAGTTCCGAGGAGCAGCAAGCGCTTTACGACAAGCGGATTGAAGCCCCTAACGGCTGCCAGCATGTGCAAATGACGGTGAAAAAACTGGCTGCCGGTCCGGAGGAGGGCCGGTTGCTGGTGCTTTTCGCCAATATGACGGAGTGCTACGCCGCACGGGACAGCCTAGTGGAGTTGGCCCGGGGGTTTTCATCCGAAATCGGCGAAGCGTTCATGATCAGTCTTCTGCAGCATCTGGTCAAAGCGCTGCATATGGACCATGCCTTTATCTGCGAGTACGTCGATGACACCCGAACCCGGGTGCGTACCGTGGCCATCTGCGTCGATGGTAAACCGGCCGATTTCATCGAATTTGACCTGGCGGGCACTCCTTGCGAACATGTGGTGAACAAGGGCCTGCAGGTATACCCTCAAGGGGTGAGACAGATCTTCCCACTCGATCATCTGGCCGATGCCATGGGGGTTGAGAGCTATTTCGGCATACCCCTGCGAGATTCCCAGGGACAGGTGTTGGGTCCCATGGCCCTGATGTCCCGTCGGCCGGTTTCGGATATCGAGTCGGTCGTTTCCATGCTTCAGGTTTTTGCCTCTCGCGCGGCGTCGGAACTTGAGCGTAAACAGGTATCCGAAGCCCGGGAGGAGCAGGTTCATTTCCTCCAGTCCCTGATCGATGCCATCCCTAATCCGATTTTTTTCAAAGATGTCCAGGGCCGATACCTCGGGTGTAACGAAACCCTGAAGGATACCTTTGGCATCTGTCGGGAGGATCTCGTCGGAAAGACCTCTTTCGAATCGTGCAAACCGGAATGGGAGGAGCTGTGCCGGCAGGAAGATGATCGCGTTCTTCGGGAGAGGACGGCGCGCGCTTTTGAAACCTCACTTCCCTTGGGGGACGGCCGCTGCCGGGACATGATTATCCGCAAGGCACCGTTTTTTACCCGTGACGGCGCTCTTGGCGGACTGGTCGGCACGGTCGTGGATATTACCGAGCACAAGAACGCCGAGCAGAAGATCCGTAAGCTGGCTTTTTACGATACCCTCACCGGGTTGCCCAACCGGATTCTTCTGACCGAGGAGATTGCCGGGCTCCTCGCTTCCAAAAACCAGCAGCTAGGTCTCCTCGTCCTCGACCTGGACCAGTTCAAGCGGATCAACGATACGTACGGGCGCATGGATGGCGAAGAAGTTCTCAAAGAGGTCGCCATCCGGTTGCAGGGATGTGTGCGCCAGGAAGACACGGTGGCGCGTCTCGGCGGGGATGAATTTGCCGTTTTGTTGAGGGGGATGGTCAGTCGGCGTGACGCGGAAACTGTTGTTCACAAGGTCCTCGACAGTCTGGCAAAACCCTTTGTCATCGAAACGCGGGAACTGGTGATTTCAGCCTGTATCGGCGTCGCATTAGGCCCTGAAGACGGCGAGGTCGCCGACGTGTTGTTGAAGAACGGCGATATTGCACTGCACATGGCCAAGGAGAAAGGTCGCAACAGTTTTCTGTTTTACCATGGCGACATGGAACAAAAGGCCCTTGACAGGATCCGGCTCGAGAATAACCTGCGCCGGGCCTTGCGTGACGACGAATTCAGTCTCGTCTATCAGCCTCAGTTCGAGCTTCACAGCGGCAGACTGGTTGGCCTCGAAGCTCTGGTCCGCTGGAATCATCCGCGAAGAGGGCTTATCCTGCCAGGCGAGTTCATCTCCATGGCGGA
This sequence comes from Desulfuromonadaceae bacterium, assembly GCA_003250235.1. Lineage (GTDB taxonomy): Bacteria > Desulfobacterota > Desulfuromonadia > Desulfuromonadales > SZUA-540 > SZUA-540. The sequence continues at coordinate 7,030 of QKGY01000030.1, read as the reverse complement.
AGAGACCGGCCTGATCATGGCCTTGGGGGAATGGGTATTAAGGGCCGCCTGCAGCCAAAACAAGGCGTGGCAGGAGGGGGGGCATCCCCCTATGCGGGTAGCCGTGAATCTTTCCGCGCACCAGCTCAAACACCCCGAGTTTGTCGATGCAGTGCAGCGAATTCTCGAGGACACGGGTCTTGACCCCCAGTATCTGGAGCTGGAACTGACCGAAAGCATGCTGATGGAAAATGCCGCCCATACGATTGCCGTTCTGGAACGGCTTCGCAGGATGGGGGTGCATCTGGCCATCGACGATTTCGGAACCGGGTATTCATCCCTGTGTTATCTGCAGAGCTTTCCGGTCAATCACCTCAAGATCGCCGGGTCTTTCCTGGAAAGCAAGGGGAGGAACCGTGAGACGGATGCCATTGTCGAGGGGATCATCAAGATGGGCAGCGATCTCAATTTGCGGGTGATCGCCGAAGGGGTGGAGACTGTCGAGCAGATGGAACTTCTGCGCGCGCTCAACTGTCATGAAGTACAGGGATATTACTTTGCGAAGCCCATGGCCCCCGTCGAGCTGTGTCAGATGCTGAGCGCGCGTTGCGATGGAATGGTCAAGAAAACCTGAGAAATCCGATCCATACCGCTTTACACGGGAGCCCCGGCAGTGCCGGGGCTCTTTTTTTGATAGGATCACTCCACTTTGATCTTTTTGACCTTTTCTTTGGCCTGATCGGTTTTCGGCAAGATTACTTCCAGGACGCCGTTCTTGAAAGAGGCCTTGGCCTTGTCGGTTTGAACTTCGGCCGGTAGCCGCAGAGTCCGTGAGAAGGAGCCGCTGCGACGCTCCAGGCGATAGAAGTCTTTTTTATCCACTTTTTCTTCGGATTTTTTCTCCCCGGAAATCGTGATCGCCTCTTCCGTCAGGCTGATGTCGAGGTGTTCCTTGTCGATACCGGGAATTTCCGCCTTGACGATGACGTTGGCGCCATCCTCGAAAATATCGACCGTCGGCGTGACGTCCGCCAGTTCACTGCGCAAGCGAGATCGCCATGCCGGCGGAAAAAAGGGGCGGCGGAACGCATCTTCGAACCAGTGGTCCATGTCAAAAGGACGCCGGAAGAAATCCTCGAACCAGCGCTCCATGTCATCGAAGGGGATCAGGGATTTTCGGGATTCGGAAGGAGAAAGTTCTTTGGACTCTTTCTTGGCCATAATTTTCCTCCACAGAAACGGGTTGTTACAAAAGCGTGGCCGGGATTAGCTTTTGTTCACAATTCTATGTCGTCGGATCGAGATGTCAAACAGCGAAGAATTTTAATCCAAGACACGGTTGACGGACTGTGCAGGGGGGATAATCTGAAATAGATTTTGAAATTCAGACAATAGCCTATTGGCGGTTTCCCTGTCTGCGTCTATTATTTACAAATTTGCGCAGTATGCGAGTCGAAGCGGGCAATGCCTGTGGTTGGACTCCGTCTGGGATAACAGAGGTTTTTTACATGCTCAGGGGTCACTCCATCATCCGCTTGCTGACAGGTGTATTTCTGCTGTTGTTCCTGTTTTGCAGCCAAGCCTGCCCCCATTCCGGCGAAGGGCGTACGGTGATTGTCGGTGGCCCGTCCAATTTTCCCCCTTACAGCTACCTTGATCCGACCAGCGGAAAACCCATGGGTTTTCATGTCGATCTGGCCCGAGCCGTGGCTGAAGCCGCGGGCATTTCCATCGAGATCCACCTTGGCCCCTGGAGCCATATCCGCCAGGAACTTCTGGACGGTGAGGTTGACGTTATCCAGGCGATGGCCTATACCCCCGAGCGCGATGCTCTTTACGATTTCTCCCCTCATCACACGATTGTCAATTATGCGGTCTTCGCCCGCAAGGACTCCCCGACAATCCACTCGCTGGAGGACCTTTCCGGCAAAAGGATCATTGTCAACAAGGGGGATGTCAGTCATGACTATCTGGTGAACAAGGGGATTGCCATTGCTCCGGATACCGCGGAGAACCAGGTAGAGGCGCTGCGTCTTGTTTCGGGGGGACGCTATGATTTCACCTTGGCGTCACAGCTCTCCGGGCTCTACTGGGTGAAAAAGCTCGGTTTGTCCAATATAACGACGGTGGCGGAGCCCTTCGGGGAGCAGCGCTTCTGTTTTGCCGTCAAGGAGGGTAACGAGGCGTTACTTTCGCGCTTCAGCGAAGGTCTGGCGATCGTGAAATCCTCCGGACGTTACCGGGTGCTTTACGATAAATGGTTGTCCGGAAGCGAGCCCCGTAAAATCAGTGTGGACTCTCTGGTTCTTTACGGAATTTTACTTCTCGCCCTGGCTGTGATTATTGCCAGTCTGATCACCTTGTGGTTCTGGACCCTGCGCAAGCAGGTCCGCATGCGAACCTCGGAGCTTCGGCAGGAGATCGCCGAGCATCAAAGCACCGAGCGGGCGTTACGGGAAAGCGAGGAGCGCTTCCGGCTGATCTTTGACACCACGGGGGCGGGTATGAATACCTTCAATGTTCATGGAAGGTTTATCCAGGTGAATCCTCGCCTGTGCAGCATGCTCGGCTATTCGGAACAAGAGCTGCTGCAGAAAACCGTGGAGGAGATTACCGCTCCCGAAGACCTGGAACTCACCCGGTCATTTTATAGGGAGGTTTTTGCCGGGGACCTGAAATCTTTTGACTACGAAAAGCGCTTTTTGCGCAAAACCGGGGAGGTTGTGTGGGCCCATGTCACCGTTGCCTGGACCTTCGATGCCGAGGGCAAACCCGCCACTGCCGTAGCCATGGTACAGGACATCACCGACCGCAAGCTTGCCGAGGAGCTTCTGCGTCAGAGTGAGGAACGTTTCCGAACGGCGGTAAGCAATGCCCCCATTATCCTGTGGGCCGTCGATCGTAATGGACAGTTTACCCTGGCGGAAGGAAAGGGGCTGGCTTCTCTCGGGATGAAGCCCGAACAGGTCGTCGGTAAAACCGTTCAGGATATTTTTGCCGATGTTCACCCTTTGGAGACCTATCTGGAAAAGGCGCTGTCCGGGGAGGCGTTTTCCTCCAAAAATGAGATCCAGGGAAGGGCGTATGAGATTCTCTGGAGCCCGAAGAGGGATAATGGCGGCGAAATCGTTGGCATCATCGGCGTTTCGACGGATATCACGGAACGCCATCTGGCCGAAAAGCGGTTGCGCGAAAATCAGGAACGCCTGAACTATCTCTCCTATTATGATCCCCTGACACAGCTGCCTAACCGCCTGCTGCTCCATGATCGGCTTCAACACGCGATGGAAAAATCCCGTCGTTCCGGCAAGCAAGTCGTTTTGCTCTTCCTCGATATTGATCGTTTCAAGACCGTCAACGATTCCATGGGGCATGCCCTGGGGGACCGGGTGTTGTGCGAGGTTGCGATCCGACTGGCTGAACACGTACGCCATTCGGACACCTTGTCGCGTTTCGGAGGCGATGAATTTGTCATCCTCCTCGAGGAGATCAACGACCTGCATGACATTTCGGCCATTGTGCAGAAAATACAGTTCAGTTTGGCCCAGAACCTACAGATCGAAGACTTGAATGTTTATCCCACCGCCAGTATCGGTATCAGTCATTATCCGGGGAATGGCGAGGATGGCGGAAGCCTTCTCAAGGCGGCCGAGATTGCCATGTATCGGGCCAAAGAACTCGGCAGCAACCACTATCAGTTCTACACGCAGGATATGGATACCCATGCCCGTGAGAAACTCGTCCTTGAAGCCGACCTTCGTGCTGCCCTGGAGCAGAACGAACTGATTCTGCATTATCAACCCCAGATCGAGCTGTCGACCGGAGCGCTGGTCGGAACGGAAGCGCTGGTGCGCTGGCAAAGGCCGCAGGGGCAGATGGTCTCACCCGGCGACTTTATCCCTCTTGCCGAGGAAACCGGCATGATCGTACCTCTGGGAGAATGGGTGTTGCGGGAGGCTTGTCGGCAGAACAAGGCCTGGCAGCAGAAAGGACTGACTGCCGTGCCGGTTTCGGTGAATATCTCCGCCCTTCAGTTCAGACAGCGGGATCTGGTGGAGCTGGTTTCACGGGTGCTTCGCGAGACCGGCCTGGATGCGCGGTTTTTGCGTCTCGAAATCACCGAAAGCATGATCATGGGGGATGTCAATGCCTCGATAGCGATCCTCCAGGAACTCGATCGCATGGGAATCCTCTGCGCTATCGACGATTTCGGAACAGGGTATTCCTCCCTGAGCTATCTGAAAAAATTCCCCATCTCGGCTTTGAAAATCGACAAGTCCTTTGTTCGTGATGTCACCTCGGATACCAACGATGCCTCGATCGCCATCTCCATCATTGCTTTGGCCAGGAGTATGAAGCTAAGCGTTGTGGCCGAAGGGATCGAAACCGAAGAGCAACTGGCTTTCTTGAGGGAAAATGGCTGCGAAAATGGCCAGGGATATCTTTTCAGCCGACCGGTGCCCCCGCAGGACATCGAACCGCACCTGTAGCCGACTATCGATTCATTCCAGGAGAAAAGAAACCAGGGCCCGAGAGGGCCTTTTGTTTTTGGGGGGTGGGGACAAGGTTGCGAAAGCGGATGAAAGAGATAAAGTAAAAGCAGAAAACAACTGAATTAGAAGGGATTTATGGCAATTTAGAATGCCTTGGAAGCGGAGGAGACCTTGCCACCTGCGGTGACAAATGGCCGGGTATTTTCAGACCAGGTGTCCAGGCTTTACAACCTGGCACCGGCGGGGATCGCGGCCTCTGTGATCAATGGTATCCTGCTCGTGCTGATTCTTTACGATCATGCGGAACACCGGGCGCTGCTGATCTGGTATGGGGGTCTGCTCTTTGTTTCCGTGCTCCGGGGATCTCTCATCGGGCTGTTTCGTCGCAACGGGGGATCTACGGGGAATGCCCATTGGTGGGGACGAATTTTCCTGGTCGGTCTCTTTGCCATCGGGTGTGTCTGGGGTGCCGCCGACCTTCTCCTCTATCCGGCGCACTCTCCGGTGCACGAGGTGTTTCTGGCGTTTCTGTGCGGTGGAATGGTCGCAGGGTCCGCCGGTGTCCTCTCCGTTATTCCCTGGGCCTTTCTGGCCTTCTCTTTTCCGGCACTCGTTCCCCTGATTGTCCGTTTTTTTCTGGAAACCGATGAAACCCATCGGTTAATGGGGTTTGTCCTCTGTCTGTTCTGGGCCCTGATGGCCTTTGCGGCAAGAAAGAACCGCCTGGCGGTGCAGGAGGCTTTTTCGCTGAAGCTGGTCAATGCCGATCTGGTCACGGTGCTCAAAGAGGCGCATGCGCGGATCGACAAAGCCCATGCGGAACTTCTGAAGGAAAATGAACAGCGCAAGCTGGCTCAGTCCGAGCTCGAGCTGCACCAGGAACATCTTGAGGAAATGGTTTCACAGCGGACAGCCGACCTTCGGGAGGTCAACAGCCGGCTGCACGAGGAGATCCGTAAGAGGCTGGGCATTGAGGAGGAACTGATGCGCCTCAGCCGGGCTAAAACCGAATTCATTGCGGTGGCTTCGCATGAGTTGCGAACGCCAATTACTTCGATCCTCGGATTTGCCGAAATTCTGTTGAGCCCCGATCCCTTTGACGAGTCGCAACGGCGGGAGTTCCTTCAGGTCATCAGTGAGCGGGCCCTGGCGCTCAAGAAAACGGTGGATGATCTGCTTGACCTAAGCCGCGTCGAATCGAAGCATGAGATCTGCCTGCAAAAGGAACCGTACTCCATTGATACCGTTATCGACAAAGTCATTTCTCTTTACAAGCAGATATCTCCCGGCCATCGGATTGCCTATTCTTCCGTAAATCTCGGACACGCCCTTGCCATCGACAAGGAAAAAATTGAACGTGTTTTTGAAAATCTGATCAGTAATGCCGTCAAGTATTCAAAAGAGGGGAGCCGGATTGATATTCGCCGGCAGAGACAGGAGCAGGACTGCCTTTTTGCCATAAGCGATGAGGGGATCGGGATGACCCCCGAGCAGGTTTCCAAGGTGTTTGAAAAATTTTATCGCGTCGATGCCAAAAATTCGGCCACGCCGGGTCTCGGGCTGGGAATGAATATCGTAAAGCAGATTGTCGAGGCCCATGGCGGCCGGATCTGGGTGGAAAGCGAACTGGAGAAAGGGACCACGGTGTTTTTCACCTTGCCCGGCGAGGAGGGCGGGGGGTGAATCAATCCGCCGGCTGTACACTGTTTTTCAGAGCGATGCGGGCGTTTCGCTGCAGCCGTAAAAGACCCGTCCGGTATAGAGAGGTCCCTTGGAATCTTTGCTGAAAATCCTCTTCCGATAGAGCCAGAAAGTCTTCAGGTCTCAAGTCGTTTTGTCCCTGGAATTCCGGCAGAACCCAATTATCTCCGAAGCGGTTCCAGGGACAAACCGATGTACAGAGGTCGCAGCCGAAAAGAGCCTGCCCGAGCAGAGGCGAATCCTCTGGGGCAATATCCCCCGGGTGTTCGATCGTCAGGTATGAGCGGCATTTGCGAGCGTCAACCAGCCCTTCGCCATTGATGGCGCCCGTCGGGCAGGCCTCTACGCACCGGCTACAGGTGCCGCAGCGGTTCTCTTGGCGTGTCGATGGGGCCAGAGGCACATCGACAAGGACTTCACCGATCACGAAGCAGCTTCCGAACGCCGGATTAATGATCTGTCCCTGCCTGCCACGCCAGCCGACCCCGGCCCTAAGGGCCCATTCCCTTTCGAGGACGGGTGCCGAATCGACGCAAATGCGGGCACTTTGAATGGCTTGCTGTTGCTGAAGAAAAGCGACCAGTTTTTTGAGCTTTTTTCGGACCACAGTGTGATAATCGCGCCCCCGGGCGTAGGAAGAAACGCCTTCTGCCGCAGCGGTGTTAACGGGATACCGGGCGGCGACAACGATCACCGACCGGGTCCCCGGGGCGATCAGATCCGGGTTGGCGCGGAGCCCGGCATGGCGCTGCAGATAGGCCATGCCGGCCGCCCGGCCACTGTCCAGCCAGCGCCGGTACAGGGCGAACGTTTCTGCGGCGCCTGCGCTAGCGAACCCTGCAGCGGCAAAGCCGAGG
>QKGY01000097.1 GCA_003250235.1 Desulfuromonadaceae bacterium | reverse complement strand
GCGCGGCGCCGCTTACGGTTTGCGCCAGTCTCTCGACAGCGTCGGCGCCTTTGTCGGGCCGTTGCTCGCCATCGGGATGATGCTGCTGAGCGGAAACCGGTTCCGGACGGTTTTCTGGCTGGCCTGCATCCCGGGCCTCTTCGCGGTGTCGATCCTCTTTTTCGGCGTCAAAGAGCCTTCGCCCCAATCGGGCCGAAAACTTCGATTTCCCTTCACCCGACAGAGCATGGCCCTGCTGGGCCGGCGCTACTGGCTCGTGGTCCTGGTCGGCGCGGTCTTTACGCTGGCGCGGTTCAGCGAAGCCTTTCTTCTTCTGCGGGCTGAGAGCCTGGGCCTGCGCGCCAGCCTGATTCCGCTGGTCCTCGTCATCATGAATATCGCGTACAGCCTGACGGCCTACCCCGTCGGCATCCTCTCCGACCGGATCGGTCGCAAGGGTCTGATGGCGCTTGGCTTGCTGGTGCTGATCGCTGCCGATCTGTTGCTGGCGCTCGGGGGGAACCTCTGGTGGGCGTTTGCGGGATCTGCTCTCTGGGGTCTGCATCTGGGGTTGACTCAGGGATTGCTTTCCGCGCTGGTTGCGGATAGCACAACCCCGGCGTTGCGCGGAACCGCTTTCGGTGTTTTCGGGGTGATCAGCGGTGTTTCGATTTTGCTGGCCAGCCTGTTTGCCGGGTGGCTGTGGCAACAGTATGGCTCCGTGGCCACCTTTTGCTTCGGGGCGGGGATCGCGGCCCTCTCTTTGGTCGGTTTTATAATGCTCGGCAACCGGCAGGAACCGAAATCGTTCCCAACCTAGACCGTTTCAGGCATAATGGCGGCTGGATTTTCCAGGAAGCCGAAAGGGGAATCGGGTCGGCCATGCAAGGGCAAGCGAAGAGAGGAGGCACGATGAAAAATCTGGCGGTTCTGATTCTGGGGATTCTTTCGGTGATCTACATTCTGAATCCGGGGGCGGGGATTTTCGAGCTCATCCCCGACAATCTCCCCTTTATCGGCAATCTCGACGAGGCGGCGGCCATGGCGTTGCTGCTGATGTGCCTGAAGCATTTCGGCATCGACCTGCCGGACATATTCCGACGCGGCACGGACAAGGACAGAACCATCAACCTCAAGTGAGGCTCAGGCTTCCTCCACCGTGATGACGGGCAACCCCTCTCTCAGCCACCCCATGATCCCTTCGGCGACATTATAGACCTGCTTGTACGCGGTTTCCGCATGGAGAAATTCGCAGATGATGCCGGTGCGGTGACCGGTTCGGCAGATCAGCATCAGCGGCTCTCCGGGCGAGACGAACTTTTTGAGCTGCCACAGCCACGAGCCGGGGTCGCTTTTCCCCTGGTGGTCGAAAAACGTCAGAAGGTGACTGCCTTCGACCACGCCGGTGGTCTGCCATTCCTCGGGCCTGCGCACATCCACCAGCTTCACGCCCTGCTCGCGCAGTTGCTGCAGCTGGGTATTGTCAATCTGGGCAAACGGTCTTTCGATCGATCCGGTCACGTTCACATTCCTTCCGCATTTTTTGATGCTCCGCCATCATACCCCGTTAAAAAGATAAAGAAAGAGAAATTTTCCGGAATGCCCGCACTTTCCGGAAATCCGTCCTGCTGATTTTTTTCTGGAGAGTTCCCGCTAGGTCTGGGAAGAAGCGGAAGCGGGCGCAAGGGAATTTTTTTCTCTTGCAAAAATAGAGCAAATACTCTATTAGAGTAAAAACTCTAAAACAGTTCGCGAGGAGGTTCCATGAACGTTCTTCTTATTCAACCCCCCAGTCATTATCCCCTGATGGATCAGGTGTATCTGTTCGAGCCTCTGGCCCTGGAATATCTGGGCGCGGGAGCCAAGCTGGACGGCCACGAGGTCAGGATTCTCGATGCGAGAATCGATCCGGATATCGAAGGGGCCCTGTCGGCGTTTCGGCCCGATGTGGTCGGCGTGACGGCGTTTACCAGCCAGGTGAACGATGTGCGGCGGATTGCCGCGACGGCCAGGCGCCTGCTGCCCGAGGCCCGGCTGGTAGTGGGGGGGCATCACGCCACCGTCAAGCCGGAGGATTTCAATGACAGCGCCTTTGACGTGGTCGTCGTCGGCGAAGGCGTGTTCACCTTCCGGGAGCTGCTGACCGCCTGGCAGAACGGCACGCCCCTGAAGGCCATCCCCGGAATCGGGGTGCCCTGTGCCGAAGGCATGGTGTTCTCCCTTCCCCGACCCTATACGGAGCTGGACGAGCTGCCACTGCCCGACCGGGGGCTGACGCAGGAGTACCGAGCCCACTATTTCAGCGAATGGTTCAAACCCCTGGCCTCCATCCGTACCTCGCTGGGATGCACGGCGCGATGCACTTTCTGCGCGCTCTGGTCGATTACCGGCGGGCGTT
>QKGY01000287.1 GCA_003250235.1 Desulfuromonadaceae bacterium | reverse complement strand
CATACCGTGGCAGCCTTGGCGTAGGCTACAAGTTCTAATCACCTCCACACCATATGCCATGCAATGGGCCCGGCTGCTTCGGCAGCCGGGTTTTTTTATGTATTCGATGGAAAAAGGAAAAGAGAAGGGAAGACGCGGAAGGAAGTCAGCTCTCCAGATTGAGGAATTGCAGGGTGGAGGCAAGACTGCGATTGACCACCTGCTCCCATTTCACGCCTTCTTCGGCAAGGACCTTGAGAGCCTCAGAGAACTCGCCGACCCCGTCGGCGATATGGGCATCGCTGCCCAGAGCAACCGGGGCGTCATGCTCGGCGCAAAGGCGGGCGATGACACGGCAGTTCGAGCTGCTGCCGCGGCGGCTGATATAGAAGGACGCGTTATTGATTTCCAGTGCCGTGCCGGTTTCCGCCGCCTGCCGGACCACCGCCTCGTAGTCGAGAGGAAAATTGGGATTGCCTGGATGGCAGATGACATGCACCCGGGGGCTGTCCATCATCGAAAGAACGGCCCGGGTATTGGCTTTGACCCCTTTGTCGTCAAACCCGCACCCTTCGTGAAACCCCGCCAGCACCAGATCGAGACGATCCAGCAGAGGCTCGGGAAGATCAAGCTTTCCCTTGCCGAGAATATTGGCTTCAATCCCCCGCAATACCCGCACGCCGTTGAGGGTCGCGGGAATAAATCGCAACGCGGCGAAGTGATAGAGATGAGGGCCTCCCGGCAACGCCGGTCCATGGTCGGTCATGCCTACCGCCCGGATACCCTTGGCGGAGGCCGCCAGGGTGATTTCTCCTATAGTGCTGAACGCATGTCCCGAGGCGACCGTATGCACATGCAGGTCGGCTTCGGGTTTTATCATTGTGGGCATAAAAACCTCTCTCACAGCGGATTATCACAAAAAACCAGCCTGTTTCAAAACAAGGGATCATAGTACCATGTTCGCGGGACAACGGGTAGGCCGTAGGAGAATCCGTAGGGGTCCAGCATACTGCGCCCCTGCAGCCGGGCACCGTTTCTGTTTAAAAAAGCTCTTGTTTGTCCGGCGCGCCCCATGATAGCGTAGTAGTTTTTCACCCGCAAACCCGAGGAAAGAAAACAGCTTGTCCCGTAAAGACTTACATCATATTTTCACCCAGATCAACCGTCCGTCCCGTTACCTGGGCGACGAACTGGGAAGCATTAAAAAAGATCCGGCTCACGTCGATCTCCGCTTCGCCCTCGCTTTCCCGGACGTTTACGAAGTCGGGATGAGCCATCTCGGCTACGCCATCCTCTATCATGTCCTCAACGGGATGGACGGCGTGGCCGCCGAGCGCGTCTACGCCCCCTGGCCCGACATGGAAGCGCACCTTCGAAAGAGTGCCACCCCGCTCACCTCCCTGGAAACCGAACGCCCTCTTGGGGACTTCGACATCGTCGGCTTCACCCTGCAGTACGAACTCTCTTACAGCAACGTTCTCAATATGCTCGACCTTGGAGGCATTCCGCGACGTCGCTGCGACAGGAACGACCGTCACCCCCTGGTCGTGGTCGGCGGCCCCTGTGCCTACAACCCGGAGCCCCTGGCCGACTTTATCGACTGCGCCGTCATCGGTGACGCCGAAGAGGCCGTGATCGACCTCTGCCAGGCCTTGCGGTCCTCCCGGGAGGCGGGTGAAAGCCGGACCGCCCTGCTCCAGCGGCTCAGCCGCATCGAGGGGGTCTATGTTCCCTCCCTGTTCGCCGTGGGCTATGAGAAAGACGGCCGCATCGACGCCATCCGCCCGTCACGTGAGGACTATACCCGCGTCCGCCGCCGCTTCCTGAACGATCTGGAGACTGCCCCGTATCCCATCGCGCCCATCGTCCCTTTCATGAACACGGTGCATGACCGGGTCGCCATGGAAATCGCCCGAGGGTGCACGCGGGGATGTCGCTTCTGTCAGGCCGGCTATATCTACCGCCCGGTACGCGAGCGCAGCCCCCAGAAGATCGTCGATCTCATCGATCAGGCCCTCGAAGGCTCCGGCTACGAGGAGGTCTCGCTGTTGTCACTCTCCACAGGGGACTACAGCTGCATCGAACCTCTGCTCAAAGGGCTCATGGACCGCTACGCCAAGAGCAAAGTGGCCGTCTCCCTGCCCAGCCTGCGGGTCGGCTCCCTGACGCCCGAGCTGATGGAAGAGATCCGCAAAGTCCGCAAGACCGGATTCACCCTTGCCCCGGAAGCCGGAACCGAACGTCTGCGTCAGGTCATCAACAAAGGGATCACCGAGGAGGACCTCCTCGAAGCAACCCACAGCGCCTTCAGCCTCGGCTGGCGGCGCATCAAACTCTATTTCATGATGGGGCTGCCGAGCGAAACCGACGAGGATCTCGAAGGGATCGTCACGCTCTCGGCCAGGGTGAAACGCAGCGGCAAGGGGACCGAGGGAGGGGCGGACGTGGCCCCCTCGGTATCGACCTTCGTGCCCAAAGCCCACACGCCGTTCCAGTGGGAAGCGCAGATCGGCATCAACGAGACCCTGCGGCGCCAGCAGCTTCTGCGCGAAGGCCTCAAGAACCGCAAGATGCGCCTCAAGTGGCATGACGCCCGCCTCTCGTTTCTCGAAGGGGTTTTTGCCCGGGGCGATCGCCGCCTAGCGGCGGTCCTAGACAAAGCCGTCGATCTCGGCTGCCGATTCGACGGCTGGCAGGAGCATTTCGATTACGACCGCTGGATGGCCGCGTTCGAAGCCTGCGGTCTCGAACCCGCCTGGTACCTGCGTGAGCGTTCCGAAGAGGAAATCCTTCCCTGGGATCACATCGACTGCGGCATTCCCAAGGCCTATTTTCGCCTCGAACGCCGCAGAGCCCTTGACGGAACTTACACCCCCGACTGCCGCACCGGACAGTGCAGCCACTGTGGCGTCTGCGACTTTGAAGAGAGGCGCATGCGCCTCAACGATCCCGCAGAGAGCCCCTCGCTGCAGGCAGCCCCGATGGCTGAAGAGCCGGCCCAGCAGGAAGAGCGGTGCAAAATCCGCCTTCGCGTGCGCAAAGGCGGGAAGGCCCGTTTCGTCGGGCACCTCGAATTTATGGCCCTGTTCCAGAGAGCGGTACGGCGTGGCCGGATCCCGGTACGTTTTTCCTGCGGATTCAGCCCTCAGCCGCGCATCTCCTTTCCGGACGCTCTGCCCACAGGGGTCGAGAGCGATGCCGAGGTCATCGACATCGAGCTGAACCAACCCTGGCCGGCGGAACAGGTCGTCCAGACATTGAACGACCAGCTCCCGGAAGGATTCCATGTCATTGAGGGCGTCGCCATCCCCTGGCAAAGCCCTTCCTCATCTGCTAGCATTAGGGAGGTTGTTTATCGGGTCGAACTCCCGGAGAAATCCCCCAGCGACCTCGATCGTCGCATCGAAGACTTCCTGGCGGCCGCCGAGGTGCTCCATAAGAAGGAGAAGGGGAACAAGATTGTCTCCATCGATCTGAGACCCGGCGTGCTGGCTATCTGCCGGGAGGGAAGAACCCTGGAGCTGCACCTGAAAAAAGGCAGCCCGACCGCATTGGCCGGCCACCTGCTGGGGCTGACTCAGGAAGAGGTGCGGGCCTTGCGCATCCGCAAGACGCAGACCCTGCTGAACTGAGACGCCATAAACACGCTTTTAACGCTTTTACATATTTTATCGTTTTAACCATTTTTCTTTTCAGGGAGGCGCCATGACCAAGGAACTGGTCATCAACACCACCTCCCACGAGACCCGTGTCGCTCTGCTGGAGAGCGGGCACATCGCCGAACTTTACATCGAGCGCACCCGGGAACGGGGGATCGTGGGCAACATTTATCAAGGACGCGTCATTCGCGTCCTGCCCGGCATGCAAGCGGCATTCGTCGACATCGGCCTGGAAAAGGCCGCTTTTCTCTACGTCGCCGACGTCCTCGACGAAATGGAAGCCGTCGAGCAGTTCATCGAAGGGGCAAGCCATCACGCCAAACCGTCCGAAGGCGGAGAAGACGACGAACGGCCGCCCCTCCCCCCCATCGAGGACCTGCTTCAGGAAGGCCAGACCATCCTGGCCCAGGTCGCCAAGGAGCCGATCGGCACCAAAGGAGCCCGGATTACCTCGCACATCTCCCTGCCCGGCCGTCACCTGGTGTTCATGCCGACCGTCGATCACATCGGCATCTCGCGCCGGATTGAAAACGAGCAGGAAAAGGACCGGCTCAGGGGCATTATCGAGAGCATCCGTCCCAAGGGGACCGGATTTATCGTTCGCACCGCCGCCGAAGGCAAAAGCGAGGAGGACTTGAGGGCTGACGTTGAGTTCCTGCTGGGTCTCTGGAAGGACATCGCAAAGCGCAAGGAGAACAAGAAAGCTCCCTCCCTGATTCACTCCGACCTCGATGTCACCAGCAAGGTGCTACGGGATATCCTGACCGAAGACGTCCGCCGTATCGTCGTCGACTCCCAGGAGGAGTACGATAAAATCGTGCGTTTTCTTGGCACCTTCATGCCCAAGCTCAATGTCACCATCGAGCTGTATGACCAGGACGAGCCTATCTTCGACGCCTTCGGGCTGGAGGTTGAAATCGCCCGGGCCCTGGGCCGCAAGGTCTGGCTCAAAAGCGGCGGCTACATCATCATCGAACAGACCGAAGCGCTGACCGCCATCGATGTGAACACCGGCCGTTTCGTCGGCAAACACAACCTCGAAGACACCATTCTCAAGACCAACCTCGAGGCGGTCAAGGAAATTGCCTTTCAGCTGCGACTGCGTAACATCGGCGGCCTGATCATCATCGATTTCATCGACATGGAGAAGGAACTGCATCGGGAAAAGGTGCACTCGGCTCTGGAAGAGGCCCTGAAAAACGACAAGAGCAAGACCAACATCCTGAAGATCAGCGAGCTCGGCCTCGTAGAGATGACCCGCAAGCGGGTACGCGAAAGTATCGGCCGCACCCTCTGCGAACCCTGCCCCTACTGTGAAGGAAAAGGCTATGTAAAAAGCCGCACCACCATGGTCTATGAGGTGTTCCGGGAACTGCGCCGTGAAATTCGCGATCTTCCCGGCTACCGGCTCACCCTGCAGGTGCACCCCGATATCGCCGCCCTGCTCTATGACGAGGAGCGTCACGGGCTCGAAGAGCTGGAGAGACTGTTCGAAAAACAGATCAGTATTACGGTGCGCCCCAACTACCACATCGAACAGTTCGATATTCTGGTGGGCCCGGATTGATCCTATAGTGCCGCGTTACCTGTCTAAAAAGCATAAAGAGAGAGTGAGGTGAAAGACATATGTACGCGGTGATCAAAACCGGAGGGAAACAGTACAAAGTATCCGAAGGCGACCAGGTAAAGGTCGAGAAACTGGAAGGCGCGGTGGGGGATTCCATCGAGCTGACCGAGGTCCTCATGGTTGGCGGAGAAGAGGTTAAAATCGGAGCACCTCTATTGCCAGGCGCGAAAGTAAAAGCGCAGATCGTCGAGCAGGACAAAGACAAGAAGATTCTTGTCTTCCATTCCAGACGACGCAAAGGCTTTCGCAAAACCAATGGACACCGTCAGCCCATCACTCGCCTGAAAATTACAGGTATTGAGGCGTAAGGAGATTTCCCATGGCACACAAAAAAGGCGTTGGTAGCTCCCGTAACGGCCGGGACAGCGCGGGTAAACGCTTGGGCGTCAAGCGCTTCGGTGGCGAAAACGTAACGTCCGGCTCCATCCTGGTCCGGCAGCGCGGCACCACCTTTCACCCCGGCAACAACGTGGGCTGCGGCAAGGATTACACCCTGTACGCTCTGATTGACGGTAAAGTCAAGTTCGAGCGCAAAGGTAAAGATCGCCAGAAAATCAGCGTTTACGCTGACTGATCGTTCTTCCGTAAGATCCAACCAATGAAAAGCCCGAGGTTCGCCAACAGAACTTCGGGTTTTTTTATGGTAAAAATGCACTAGCGGCAATGCAGGCATGAAGACCGGGAAAGGTTCCCGGCGTCTTCCTCCTATCAGGAACAGGCAGGGTTTTTAAATGCGTTTCGTTGATTCAGTCAAAATCTTCGCCAAGGCGGGTGATGGTGGCCGTGGCTGCGTTTCCTTCCGGCGGGAAAAGTTTGTCCCCATGGGAGGCCCCGACGGCGGCGACGGCGGTCACGGCGGCGACATCTATTTTGAGGTCGACACCAATCTCTCGACCCTGCTCGACTTCCGCTACAAGGTTCATTACAAAGCCGAACGGGGAGGCCATGGCATGGGCAAGAACATGCATGGCAAGTCCGGTGAGACCCTCAACATCCATGTTCCTCCCGGCACCCTGATCTACGATGCCGACAGCGAAGAGCTGCTGGCGGATCTTACCGAAACCGGGCAGAGGGTCCTCCTGCTCAAAGGGGGGATGGGAGGCCGCGGAAACGCCCGCTTCACCACCAGCACCAACCGGGCACCGCGTCACGCCCAACCTGGCACCGAGGGGGAAGAACGCACCCTGCGTCTTGAACTCAAACTTCTTGCCGACGTCGGACTGGTGGGCCTGCCCAATGCCGGCAAGTCCACGCTGATCGCCGCCACCTCGGCGGCCCGGCCGAAGATCGCCGATTACCCCTTCACCACCTTGGTTCCCAATCTCGGCGTGGTACGTTATGGGGGCTACAAAACCTTCGTCATGGCCGACATTCCCGGCCTGATCGAAGGTGCCAGCGACGGTCAGGGGCTTGGCACCCGTTTTCTCCGCCATGTCGAGAGAACCGACCTGTTTCTCCATCTCGTCGATCTCTCCGGCATGCAGCCGGGCGATCCCCTGGAAAATTTCCGCATCATCAATCGCGAGCTGGAACACCATAACCCCGAGATGATGAAGAAAACCCAGTTCGTCGTGCTCACCAAGCTCGACATCACCGAAGTCCGGGAGCAGGTACCTCAAGTCCGCACCTACTTTGAGGGGCTGGGTTATCGGGTTTTTGCCCTCTCGGCCGTTACCGGCGAGGGGGTTCAGGATCTGGTGGAAAGCATTGGCCGGGAACTGGAGAGCCGTCGTTCAACCGCCGCGGAAAACCCGGGGACGGAAGCTTGACAGCCCCCCAGACGGACGGTATGATTACTCCCTGTTTTTTCGCGTAAATTCAACTACTTTTAGAACACAAGCAGCCATGATCAAGAATCTGCTCTCCCATGTCCGACGCGTTGTCGTCAAAATTGGAAGCGGTGTCATCTCCACCGAGGAAGGGTTGGATGCCTCGATTGTCACGGGATTGAGCCAGAGCGTTGGCCAGCTGATCGACCGGGGCTTCGAGGTGATTCTCGTCTCCTCCGGGGCCGTTGCGGCCGGCAAGGGGGCTCTCGGCATCCACGGCCGTCCCCCGACCATCCCGTTGAAACAGGCCGCCGCGGCCATCGGTCAGACCCGTCTGATGCGCGCCTACAAGGATGCCTTTCTCGAACAGGGGCGCACCGTCGCCCAGGTGCTGCTCACCCGTGACGACCTGGCCAACCGCAGGCGTTATCTCAACGCCCGCAATACCCTGATGACCCTCCTGGATCATCGTATTATCCCCATCATCAACGAAAACGACACCGTCGTCGTCGATGAAATCCGCTTCGGCGACAACGACAATCTCTCCGCCATGGTCACCAACCTGGTGGAAGCCAACCTGCTGGTAATCCTCTCCGACGTCAACGGCCTGTACGACCGCGACCCGAGAAGGGACCCCCAGGCCCAGCTCATCCCCGTGGTCGAACGCATCACCGCCGAAATCGAAGGGATGGCCGGGGGCTCGGCGAACACGGTCGGCACGGGGGGGATGGCTACAAAGCTCAAGGCGGCCAAGAAGGCCTGCCTTTATGGTGTCGGAACGGCCATCGTCAACGGGACTGTCCCCAACAACCTGATACGGCTGTTCGACGGCGAAGAAGTGGGCACCTACTTTCTTCCCGCCAGCAACCGCATGGCTGCCAAGAAACACTGGATCGCCTTCACTAAAAAGCCGCGCGGCAAACTGTTCATCGACGAGGGAGCGGTACGCGCCCTGCTGGATGGGCATAAAAGCTTGCTCCCTTCGGGGGTCAAAGGGGTTGACGGCGGTTTCGACCGCGGCGATGCCGTGAGGTTGTGCACGCTCGAAGGCGAGGAACTTGGCCAGGGGGTCATTAATTACTCCCTGACGGAACTGCTGCCGATCATGGGCAAGAAATCTTCCGAGATCGAAAAAATTCTCGGCTACAAGTACGGCGACGAAATCATTCATCGGGACAATCTGGTCCTCAACAGCTGATCCCACCGACAGGTCCGCCCCCGGACTCCCCTTTTCAAGACCGGGGCAGCGACGCATGCAAGGAGGCTGATATGAACATGGCAGAGAAGATGCTCCAACTGGCCCGTGACGCCAAAGACGCCGGCCGGGTCATGGCCCGACTCTCCTCGGCGGTCAAGAACGATCTGCTGGAAAAGATGGCGAATGCCCTGCAAGCCCAGGCCGGCACCCTGATCGAAGCCAACGAGAAAGACCTGGCCGATGCCCGGGAGAAGGGGATGGCTCCGGCCATGATCGACCGGCTGGTTCTCGACGAGAAGCGCATCGGCGCCATGGCCGACGGCCTGCGCGAAGTGGCCGCCCTGCCAGACCCGGTCGGCGAGATCACCGGGATGTGGCGCCGTCCGAACGGCATTCAGGTCGGACGGATGCGCATCCCGCTGGGCGTCATCGGCATCATCTACGAGTCCCGTCCCAACGTGACGGCTGACGCGGCCGGGCTTTGCCTGAAGAGCGGCAATGCCGTCATTCTTCGCGGCGGCTCCGAGGCCATTCATTCCAATACTGCCATCGGTGGCATCCTCCGTGAGCAGCTCCAGAAGATGAGCCTCCCTCAGGCGGCTCTGCAGGTTGTTCCCGTCACCGACCGTGCCGCGGTCCTAGAGCTGCTCAAGCTCGAAGAGGAGATCGATCTCATCATCCCGCGCGGCGGCGAAGGGCTCATCCGCTTCGTCAGCGAGAACTCGCGCATCCCCGTCATCAAGCACTACAAGGGGGTGTGTCACACCTTCGTGGATGCCAGCGCCGATTACGACATGGCGGAAAAGATCTGCGTCAACGCCAAGGTTCAGCGCCCCGGGGTCTGCAATGCCATGGAAACTCTGCTGATCCACAAGGATATCGCCGAGACCTTCGTCCCCCGTATCGTCGCCACCATGCGCCATCACGGCGTCGAGCTACGAGGCTGCCCCCTCACCCGGGTGTTCGCCCCGCAGATCAAGGAGGCGACCGAGGAGGACTGGGGCGCGGAATTTCTCGATCTCATTCTGGCGGTGCGTATCGTTGAGGATATCGACGAAGCCATCACCCATATCCAGAAATACGGATCCCTGCACACCGAGGTGATCGTCACCCGAGATTATGAAAACTCCCAGCGTTTCCTGCGCGAGGTCAATTCCAGCGTTATCATGGTCAATGCTTCCTCCCGCTTTTCCGACGGCAACCAGCTTGGCCTCGGTGCGGAGATCGGCATATCAACCACGAAGCTGCACTCTTTCGGCCCCATGGGTCTGGAAGACCTGACCACCCGCAAGTTCATTGTCCTAGGCGACGGACAGATCAGGGCATAGCCCTTCTGGAGGTTCCCGCCTCAGAAGCAGGGACAGATGGCGTTATGAAAACCGGCATACTCGGGGGCACGTTCAATCCGATCCACATCGCCCACCTTCGCATCGCCGAAGAAGTGAGGGAATCCTGCGGCCTGGACCGCATCCTCTTTTTGCCAGCGGCCAGCCCGCCGCATAAAAGTGTCGCCGAGGATATCGCCTTCGCCCATCGGCTGGCCATGGTGGAGGCGGCGACGAGTGGAAACCCTTTTTTCGAGGTGTCCGACCTGGAAAGCCGGCGACAGGGCAAGAGTTATTCCGTCCACACGCTGCAGATCCTGCGCGACCAGGATCCGCAGCAATCCTACTATTTTATAATTGGTATGGACTCTTTCCGGGACATCGCCACTTGGAAGGAGTACCCCCGTCTGTTCGAACTGGCCAACATCGTGGTGGCGGCACGGCCTGGGATCGCCTGCGAAGACCCTCTGGGCCTGCTTCCCGTTGCCATCCGGCAGGAGTTCTGCTATCATGGCCCCGCAAAAACCCTGAGGCATCGCAGTGGAAACCAGGTCTACTTCCTAGAGGAAACCTTTCTCGATATTTCTTCCACCAGGATTCGCCAGCTGATCGCCCAGGGACGTTCCATCCGCTACCTCGTTCCATCTGCCGTGGAAAACTATATTCTTCAACACGGCCTCTACGGAGGCTAGGAAAGGTTTTTTCTCTTTTGCAATCCAAAGAACGCGCCATCATCTGTGCAGCTTATGCACTGGAAAAAAAAGCCGTCAACGTCCGAATCCTGGAAGTCCGGGGGATCTCCACCCTGACGGATTATCTGGTCATTGCCTCCGGCACATCGGACAGACAGGTCCAGGCGGTTGCCGACTCGGTTCACCTCGGACTCAAAAAGGAACACACCACCCTGCCCCTTGGCATTGAAGGGATGAACGAAGGACGCTGGGTTCTGCTCGATTACGGCGATGTCATGGTCCATGTTTTTCAGGAACCGGTTCGTGAATTCTACGACCTGGACGGCCTCTGGAGTGAAGCGGCCGAAATCGACATCCCCGAACAGTATCACTGGGAAAAGAAGGCCAAAGCGCGGTGAAACTGCGCCTGGTGTGCGTCGGTCGCCTCTCGGAATCGTACCTGCGCGACGGCGCGGACGATTTCGCCGGCCGGATTCAACGATATCTCCCCTTTTCCATCGCTGAGCTCAAAGAGGAAAAGGGGGGCAAAAAGCAGGACCCGCAATTTATTCGTGAAAAGGAAGGGGAGCGTCTGCTGGCGAAGATTCCGGATGATGCCTTCGCCATTGTCCTGGATGAAAAGGGAGACCTCCTGGGTTCGGAAACCTTCGCCGAGCTCCTGGGTCGGCACATGGTCCGGGGCACCCAGGAACTGGTTTTTGTCATCGGGGGCGCCTACGGTCTGAGCAACGCCGTCCGACAGCGGGGGAATCTCACCCTGTCGCTCTCGGCCATGACCTTTACCCATCAGATGGCCCGACTGATTCTGCTCGAGCAGATCTACCGGGGCATGACGATTCTTCGCAACGAACCGTACCACAACCGCTAAGGTTGACTCTATGAGAAGGGGCCCGTTGAATGGACCAGGTGGAACAGGATAAGATCAAAAAACAACTTCTCGAGCTGCGACGCAGCGTCATGCAGGAAGTCAGTGACGCATACGCGGCGTCACAGGAACTCGGCCTCAATGGGGTTCCCGATATCGGCGATGTCGCCGCAAACACGTACAGCCGTGATGTTCTGCTTAATCTCAGTGAGGGGCAGAGACAGAAGCTTCGGCCGCCCTGGACCGCCTGGCCAATGGCGAATACGGCATCTGCGCCCGCTGCGAAGAGGAAATTGACCCCAGGCGCCTGCAGGTACGTCCTTTTTCCCGATACTGCATCGAGTGCAAATCGGACATTGAAAAATTTGGCGAATAAGGCCGTCTGACGATGACCATTCAGGAGGGGGGCATCCCCCGGGAGAATACTCAATGATTGCTCTGGCGCTGATTTTTGCGGTTTTGATCGGGTTCATGATCGTCATCCTTTATTTCTGGGGATTGAATCCCGATCAGGTGACGGTGGCCCTGACCTCGGACTGGTCACTGACCCAGCCGATCCCCATCATCATTTTTGGCGCGATCCTGTTCGGCCTCGTCGTCGGATTCATTTTTCATCTCATCAGTATTTCGACACACGGCATCTCGCACTGGCGTGTGACCCGTAAGGACCGTCGCGGCAAGGAAGTGATCTCCTCCTATCGTGAAGGGGTTGCCAGACTGCTTTCCGGAGACCTCAAGAAGGCTCATGCGCTACTGCAAAGGGCTCTTGACCGCGACCCGGGGCGTATCGAAACCTACCTGGCGATGGCCAGCGTTTACGAACAGGAAGGGGATGTCGCCCAGGCCATCACCCTGCTGCACAAAGCCAAAGAGATCGAACCATCAAGCATGGAGGTCCTGTTCAAACTCGCCGCCACCTACGAGGCAGCCAGTCGGGAAAGCGAGTCGGCCAAGATCTACGAAGAGATTCTCGCCATCGAGGGCGCCAACCGCAAGGCCCTGCGCAGCCTGCGGGACCTGAAGATGTCGCAGGGGCATTGGCAGGATGCTCTTGACCTTCAAAAAAGGGTCATCAAGGCGGTTCAGGGGAGCAAACGCCATGAAGAAGAAAAACGCAAACTGCTTTACCTGCGCTATGAAGTCGCCCAGCAGGCTCTTGCCAGCGGAGTAAGTGATCAGGTTCGCTCCGAACTCGAATCCATCCTGCGTGAAGATGCCCAGTTCGCTCCGTCGCGGGTCTCCCTTGGCGACGCCTATGTGCAGCTTGGGCGCAGCGAGGATGCCGCCCGTGTCTGGAAAGAAGGCTATCAGACTCTGAATAAGTGCGTTTTCCTTTCACGGCTGGAAGATCTCTACATCAAAGAGGAAGACCCTTCCACCCTGCTTTCTTTCTACCGTTCGGCCATCACGGAAAAGCCTGCGGATCTCATGTTACGTCTTTTCTTCGGCCGCCTCTGCCTGCGGCTCGAAATGGTGGATGAAGCTCTGGAACATCTGTATGCCGTGGAAAGCTCCGGCGTCGAATTCCCTCAGCTTCACAGCCTTCTGGCCGAGGCACATCGCCGGCGCAAGCGCTATGACAACGCTATCGGCGAATACCAGAAAGCCTTGGGCATCAATGCGCACCTTCATCTCGGATTCGTCTGCGACAAATGCGGTGAGGACTCCGAGCAATGGATGAGCCGTTGCCCGAGTTGCGGCAGCTGGGGGACCTTCACCCTGGCCAATCGCTCCCTGATCGAAGGGGCCAAGCCCCTTGAAATCCGCGAAATCCATCACGGAGAGAGAGAAGAATGGCTCGAGGAGGAAGAGTGAAACGCCCTGTAGCCCTGGTCATTCTCGACGGATGGGGGATCAACGACGACTGCAGCAACAATGCCGTCTGTCAGGCCAAGACCCCGGTACTCGACTCCCTGTTCGCCCAGTATCCATCCTCGCGCCTGGGCGCCTCCGGCATGAACGTCGGGTTGCCCGACGGACAGATGGGCAACTCCGAAGTCGGTCATCTCAACATCGGTGCAGGGCGGATCATCTACCAGGACTTCACCCGTATCAGTAAAAGCATTGCCGACGGCGATTTCTTTCAGAACCCGGTTTTGACCCAGGCCATAGAACAGGTCCGCGCCCAGGGAGGCAAACTGCACCTCATGGGCCTGCTCTCCGACGGCGGGGTCCATTCGCACAACACCCACCTTTATGCGCTGGTAAAAATGGCCAAGAGCCTTGGCCTCAGCGAGGTGTGCGTCCACGCCTTCCTCGACGGCCGGGACACTCCGCCGAAAAGCGGCAAAGGGTTTCTCAAGGATCTTGAGGACGCGCTTCGGAATATCGGACTGGGCCGGATCGCTACGGTCACCGGTCGCTACTTTGCCATGGACCGGGACAATCGCTGGGACCGCGTCGAGAAGGCCTACCGCGCTCTCACCGCCGGACAGGGGATTACTACCGCAACCAGCGAGGAAGCCATCGACGGCGCCTACGCGTCAGGACAAACCGATGAATTCGTCGAACCCCGAGTGATTGCCCCGCAGGGAAAACCCGTCGGAACCATTGACGACGGCGACGGCATCATCTTTTTTAATTTCCGCGCCGACCGCGCCCGGGAATTGACCCGAACGTTCACCGAGAAAGACTTTAAGGGTTTCACGCGGGAGAAGGTTCCTGCGCTCTGCGCCTATGTCTGCATGACCGAATACGACGAGTCCTTCGGTTTGCCCATCGCCTTTCCTTCAGAGAGCTATCCCAACATCCTGGGAGAGGTGGTTGCCCGGGCGGGCCGTCATCAACTGCGCATCGCCGAGACGGAAAAATACGCGCACGTCACCTTCTTTTTCAACGGAGGAAATGAAACGCCCTTCCCCCTGGAGGAACGGGTACTGATCCCTTCCCCCAAGGACGTGGCCACCTATGATCTCAAGCCGGAGATGAGCGCTCCTGCCGTGACCGACGAGGTTGTACGACGGATCGACTCCGGAAAATACGACCTGATCATTCTCAATTTTGCCAACCCCGACATGGTCGGGCACACCGGCATCCTCGAAGCGGCGATCACCGCCATGGAGACGGTGGATGCCTGCCTCGGAAGGGTGGTCGAGGCCGTGCTGGCCGCCGGCGGCTGCCTGCTGATCACCGCCGACCACGGCAACTGTGAACAGATGGTGGATGCTACGGGTCAACCCCAGACCGCCCACACCTCCAATCCCGTCCCCCTGCTGCTGGTCGACCCGGATCGTCGCGGCGGCACCATTCGTCAGGGTATCCTGGCCGATCTGGCTCCGACGATTCTCGAGCTCATGGGATTGGACAAGCCGGCCGAAATGACCGGCAACAGCCTTCTTGCACCCTGAGTCCCCCGCGGGTGCCATCATGAACGAATCGGGGCGGAAAAAGGCAGGGAAGTCCTTCCCTGCTTTTTTTGCTGTACTCAAAGAGGAGCTCTCAGGGCTCCTCGATGTGTTTTTGCCCTGTGCCTGTTGCCTTTGCGGCAGTCCGCTGCCAGATTCCAGCCACCCCAGGCTGTGCCTCGCCTGCATGGAACAGATCCCCTGGATAAAGGGCCCCCGATGTCTTTGCTGCGCCCTCCCGTTCACCGATTTCGGCGGAGAAGACCATGTATGCGGGGCCTGTCTCCAGAGCCCTCCCCCTTTCCACCGCGTCACAACTCTAGGCATTTACGACGGGCTGATGCGTCAGGCCATTCATCAATTCAAATACAACGGCAACATCCATCTGGCAACAGCCTTCGGTCACCTTCTCGCCGATGCCCTGACCACGGAGGAGCCATCCTCCCGGTTCGATCTGCTTGTCCCCGTCCCCCTGCATCGCAATCGCCTTCGATCCCGTACGTACAATCAGTCCCTTCTTGTAGCCCAGGCTCTGGCTTCGCGATGGAAGATACCGATTCATAGCCGCCTTCTGCGCCGGCAGTTGCCGACCAAACCCCAACAAGGGCTCAGCCTGTCTGAAAGGCTGCGCAACCTCTCAGGGGCCTTCGCTTCGTCATTCCCCTTGCAGGGAGAAGACGTCCTGTTGATCGACGATGTCATGACCACCGGGGCTACGGTTTCCGAATGCACTTCGGCCCTTCTGGCGGCAGGTGCTGGAAGAGTCGAAATTGCCGTCCTGGCCCGTGCCCGGAGAACGGGATAAAAAACCGGGGAACTTCTTCTTCATAACAAAACAAAACTATGCTATAAATCCTTCTCGATCCTGCAACTTATCTATCGCGTTGTCCATTTCAGGGAAATCCGCAGCCCAATTGCCCGAACATTCCACCTCAGGTTTGGGATGGATCTATCAGGGTCGAGGCCTATGCCTACACTAATCGACACCCTTTCTCTTGAGCAGGTCCTTCAGACTGTTCCCAGCGGTCTTTTCCTGGTGGACATGGAAAGACGCATCGTTTACTGGAACCCCGAGGCCGAGCGCCTGACCGGGTTTTCCGCGCAGGAAATCGTCGGCAAGCACTGTTCCTTTCTCGAAGGGATCGAATGCGGCCAGATATGCGGTCTTTTCTGCGATGACATTCCCAAGCCGGTCATCGGCGGCTGCTGTACGATCAAGACCAAGACCGGATCCCCCCTGATCCTGTATAAAAACGTCGATTACCTTCGCGACGGCGACGGTTGCATCATCGGCGGAATCGAGTCCTTCATCGACATCAGCACCCAGGTCAACCTGGCGCAGCAGCTGCGCCAGCACACGGCCCGCCTGGAAGATGCCGTCCGTCAGCGCACTGCCGAACTGGACAAGGAGCGCCTGCGACTCAGCACCGCCCTGGATGCCATGACGGACTACGCCTACATCGCCTCGGCGGATCACACCGTCGAATTCATGAACGGCGCCATGATCGACGCCTTCGGCAATCAGATCGGCCAGCCCTGTTACTCCTCCCTGCTGGACAGGCAAACGCCCTGTCCCAGCTGCCCCATGTCACGCGTGCTTGGCGGGGAAACCGTCAAGGAGGAACGCCTCTATCCCCACGGAAGCCGTACCTTCGAGATCATTCACTCCCCGCTGAAGACGGCTGCCGGGATGATCCAGAAAATGGCCGTGTTCCGCGACATCACCGAGCGCAAAGAGGCCGAGCAGAGGCTCCGGGATGCCAATCAGGAGCTGGATGCCTTTGTCTATACCGTCTCCCATGACCTGAGAACTCCCCTGACCCCCATCCTCGGGTATACGGAATTTCTGCGCAGTGAATATGGCAACCAGTTGGATGATCGTGCGCGAGAAATTCTGGACGATATCGAAGGGCAGGGGAGAAAAATGCTGGCCCTGATGGAAGACCTCCTTACCCTGGCACGAGTGGGCCATGTCGCCCCCCCCGAGCATTCTGTGAACACGGGGGCTGTCGTCGCCCAGGTTCTCGAAGACCTCCAGGGAAAAGTGCAGGCCGGGCAGGTCAAGGTTCAGCTTTCCCCCCTGCCCAGCCTGCGGATTCCTTCAACGTTTCTCGCTGCCATATTCTCCAACCTGCTCACCAATGCCCTGGCCTACGCCTCCAGGCCGGGGGGATTGATCGAAATCGGCTCTCGCAGCAAAGGGAAAAAACCGCTGATTTTTGTCAGGGACCATGGCCCCGGCCTCTCCGCCGAAGAGAAGGAACTGATTTTCAATCTCTTCTATCGGGGCAAGACGACCAAAGACCTTACCGGGACAGGGGTAGGATTGGCCACGGTACGAAAAATCATGCGTCTGTACGGGGGGCGTATCTGGATCGAGGATACCCCCGGAGGAGGGTGCACCTTCTGGCTCGAATTTCCCAAGTCTGACGAACGTTAACCTCGAACGGACCACTTAGAGACGGCAGCCGAGACGTCACGATCACGGCGGCGGGTGCTGACGCTCTTGATAAGGATCATTATGGATAAATTGTTCAAGGGGTACATGAAGTTCCGGGAGGAGGACTTTGAAAGTCATCGTGCCCTATTCAAAGAAATCGGCAGGAACCAGAACCCACACACCCTTTTCATCGGCTGTTCGGATTCCCGGGTTGTCCCCAACCTGATCACCCAAACTCACCCCGGCGAACTGTTCATCGTCCGCAACGTCGCCAACATCGTCCCGCCGTATCGAAAAACCGAGGAATATGTGGCCACCACATCGGCGATCGAATACGCCGTGCAGGTTCTGGAGGTGGACGCTATCGTGGTATGCGGGCACTCCAACTGCGGGGGGTGCGCGGCGATGAACCTGCCTCCCGAGCAGCTGGATCATATCCCGCACGTACGCAAATGGCTTCAGGTTTCCAGTGAGGTCAAGGGACGGGTCGACAGGCTGGTAACCGAGGATTCCCCCGAAGAGAGGGAGTGGCTCACGGAGCAGATCAATATCCTCGTGCAGATGAGAAACCTGCTCACGTATCCCTACATCGCCGAAAAGTACCGCAAAGGGGTTTTGCAGATTTATGGTTGGCACTACATCATTGAAACGGGGGAAATTTACAACTTCAACGATGCCAAGGAATTGTTTGAACTGGTAAGCTGATCCGGTTCGTAGCGGGGTCCGTAGCACCGCCACCTTGCAATTCAGCCTTTTTGTGCAACCGCACGAATCATCTCTCCTTGCTCGTCCACCCCGGAGCATCGAAAAACTGGCTTCGCATTCTTTCTTCGGGGTTCTAAACAGAAACGATAGGCGCTGCAGTAGCCCATCAGGATCCGGTAGGCCGCATTGATCTTGCGGATCTTGTCGGGATCGGCCTGATCCCCCATGTCCGGGTGATAACGACGCACCAGCAACCGATGCCTGGCCTTGATCTCCTGCAAAGAGGCCCGTTCAGGCAGTTGAAAAATTTTCAGTGCTTCCTTCAGTTCGGCAAATGTCATACACGCTCTCCTCGCCCAGCATACTTTGCCCTCCCTTTTATCACGTTGAACGCCACAGGACAACGGGGCGAAATCCCCGGGGACCCTATCCGACGCCCCTCTCCCCTAAATAGTAAAATTTACCTTGACTATTATCCCCTTGGTGGTAAATTGCCATCTATATCGCTCCAGGCAGTATTCTTCGGCAAAGGAGAACTCTCATGGAAGACTTGTGGAAACTCAATGCAATAGGATATCGGCTCAACGACCTGGCCGAAAGGGCGGAGTACAATCGCCTCGTAAAACGCTTCCATGAAGAGGAGGAGCGCAGCAACATGAACAATTTCCTCTACGGACACATTAATCTGCGCCCTGACACTGCCAAAAAATCGGACACAGAATAAGGACCCCTCTCCAGACTTTCCTTAAGGCCCCGCGGACGTTTCCGACTGCGGGGCCTTGCTACGTCTGGGCAATCCAAAACCCTTGCCTGACCCCAGTTTCGTGTGCTAAAAATTGCACTTTACATATCACCATCTCTTCACTGTGGAGGTTTCCTATTATGGAACTGCAAATCCTTCCTTTGTCCGACAAAAAAAACCGTATCACCGATGAGAGCAAGCTGGTCTTCGGAAAACAGTTTACCGACCGGATGTTCCTTATGGAATTCACCCGTGGCAAGGGGTGGCATTCAGCACGCATAGCCCCCTATGCCCCGTTCTCCCTTGACCCGGCGGCCCTCGTTCTGCACTACGCGCAGGAAATCTTCGAGGGCCTCAAGGCCTTTCGACGCGCTGACGGGAGCATCGCCCTGTTCCGACCCTTGGACAATATCAAGCGGTTCAACCGGAGCGCGCACCGCATGTGTATGCCTGAGGTCGACGAAGCGTTTCTCTTCAAAGCTCTCAAGGAATTGATCCGACTGGAAGCCGACTGGGTTCCCAATAGCCCCGGGACCAGCCTTTATATCCGCCCGACCATGATCGCCACCGAACCGGTTCTGGGCGTCAAGCCCGCCGACCAGTACTACTGCTACATCATCCTCTCTCCGGTCGGGGCCTACTACAAGGGAGGACTCAACCCCGTCAAGATCTGGATATCGGACGAATATGTCCGGGTCGCTCCCGGCGGGACCGGGGAAGCCAAAACCGGCGGCAACTATGCCGCCAGCCTCTATGCGTCCGCAGAAGCCTCCGCCAAAGGGTTTGATCAGGTGCTCTGGCTGGATGGGGTGCACCGCAAATACGTCGAAGAAGTCGGCAGCATGAACATCTGCTTCCTCTATGACGGCAAGGTGATCACCTCCCCCCTCAAGGGCACCATCCTCGACGGCATCACCCGCCGCTCCATTCTCACCCTGATCCGGGAGATGGGCCTCGAAATCGAGGAGCGCGCCCTGTCGGTCGATGAAATCATCGAGGGGGCGGAAAACGGTCGCCTTCAGGAGGCCTTCGGCACCGGCACGGCCGCCGTCGTCTCGCCGGTCGGACAGTTCACCTATCGCGACCGCACGGTCCACCTGAGCCAAGGCCGCATCGGCGAACTGACCCAGAAACTGTACGACACCCTCACGGGCATCCAGTACGGCAAGATTCCGGACAGCCACGGCTGGATCGAACGGATTTAGATTCCCTTTCCCACAAAGGCCCTGCTCAAGCGGGGCCTTTTCTTTTTTCGCACGTCTCGTAGGCACCGCTGATCATTAATTGGGCAGCATCCGTTCTCTTTCTCAAAAAAAAAATCGTAACCTGTTAACATTGCATGATGGAATTCCTTGGCACATGCCTTGCTGCATTCCTGCTCGGCAACGAAGCCATCCGCTCGCCCCCTGGCGACAATGACGTCTACTCTGGAGGTCTCTCAATGCGCTTATCACTGCTCATCTCCCTTGTTTTCAGCATCTGCTCACTCCCCGGCATCGCCTTCGCCACGGACGGCCCCAACGCCGGAGACACGGCCTGGATGCTGGTCAGCTCCGCCCTCGTTCTGGTCATGCTCCCCGGCCTGGCCCTTTTCTATGGGGGCATGGTGCGCGCCAAAAACGTTCTCTCCACCACCATGCACACCTTCGCGGCCATGGCCATCATCGGCGTTCAATGGATCGTGTTCGGCTACAGCCTGGCTTTCGGCGGCTCCGGCTCCTTCATCGGCGGCTTCGGCAACCTCTTTCTCAACGGCATCACCCCGGACTCCCTCTCGGGCACCATTCCCACGTACGTATTTGTGATGTTTCAGGGAATGTTCGCCATTATTACCCCGGCGCTTATCAGCGGGGCTGTTGCCGAGCGCATGAAGTTCTCCACCTATTGTGTCTTTATCTTCCTTTGGGCCACCCTGGTTTATGATCCGGTCGCTCACTGGGTCTGGGGAGAGGGGGGGTGGCTCCTCAAGGACGGCGCCCTCGATTTCGCCGGAGGCACCGTCGTCCATTTCTCTTCGGGGATCACCGCGCTGACCTTGGCTCTGATTCTCGGCAAGCGCAAAGGGTATCCCCTGGAACGCATGGTACCCCATAACCTGCCCATGACCTTGCTCGGGGCCGGCCTGCTCTGGTTCGGCTGGTTCGGCTTCAATGCCGGCAGCGCCCTGTCATCCGGAACCAGCGCCGCCCTGGCTTTCACAACAACGCAAACAGCCGCATCCGCTGGTGCCCTTTCCTGGATGATCGCCGAGTGGCTGCATGCCGGCAAACCCAGCGCCCTTGGTGCCGCTTCCGGGATCGTGGCGGGGCTGGTGGTCATCACGCCGGCTGCCGGCTTCGTTACCCCGGCCTGGGCCCTGCTGATGGGGTTGACCGCCGGGTTCGTATGCTACGGCGGCGTGATGCTCAAGCATCGTCTCCATTACGACGATTCTCTCGACGCGTTCGGCGTTCATGGAATCGGTGGCGCTTGGGGAGCCCTGGCAACCGGCATCTTTGCCAGCGTCGGTGCCACCGGAGCCCTGGCCGGAAATCTCCATCAGCTCTGGGTCCAGGCTCTCGGCCTGCTCGCCACCGGGGTCTATGCCGTAGGGGTTACCCTGATCATCGTCTACGTTCTCAAAGTGACGATGGGACTGCGCGTCGAGGCGGACGAGGAAAGGATGGGGCTGGACCAGGTGGCCCACTCGGAAACCGGATACAACTTCTGATCGAAATACCCCTACACAGGTCGACAGGCCTTCCGGCGGGATGAGCCTGTTCGACCTGTGTAGGTTGTAAGCACAATCTGAGTAGAACATACTCGGCAACGCTTCCCGTCCCTCCCCCTTTTCGTAAAATCCGCTCTTTGTGCCCCTTTGTTTTTCTAAATACTTACATAGGGTTACAAATTTAATAGGACCAATATTGCGTATACTTGGCTCATGGCTCGTTTTTTGCTTTTGAGTTTGTGCTTGCAGTTTCCCCCTAGAACTACCAACCCCCTGAAACCAACACTTGGAGGTATCGGCCATGTGTCGAATAGGTGCGATAAAAAGCCTGAATTATGTCCACCCCAGCCAGGCGCTTCTGCTCATGCAGTCCCAGCAAAAGGGACATGACAACTCCGGATTCGCCATGGTCATGCACGACCTGGGAGGAATTTTCGAAGGGTACAAACATCTTCCCACCCTGTCGCTTGCCTGCACCGACGAAGGGCTCAAGGTCGCCGAGGACATCCTGCACGCCGCAGGATTCCAGCGCGTACTCCAGTGGGTTCCTGACACCAACGACCTTCCCGGGCTGGACATCAACGCCATGCCCAACTACGTTTTTCAGACCTTCGACTACCCCAAGCACTACAAAAAGGCCGAACAGCGGGAGAAGGAAGAACTTCTGCTGGACATGCGGCTCAAGATACGCCGGGCCCTCGAAAAGGATGAGATGGGCTTCGCCTATTCCTTTTGGCCCGATGTGGTCACCCTCAAGGAGATCGGCGATCCTCGCGATATCGGCACCTATTTCAACCTGTGGGAACCCGACCAGAAGTTTACCGCCAAGGTCATTACCGCCCAGTGCCGTCAGAACACCAACTATGACATCGTCCGCTATGCGGCCCACCCCTTCTTCCTGCAGGGGTATACCGCTCTGGCCAACGGCGAGAACACCTTCTACCTGAAGAATGTCGAGTTCCAGCGTAAGCTCCATCGGGGTTATATCGGATTCGAGTCGGACTCCCAGTGTTTCCTCTATACCCTGCACTACGCGCATCGTCAGTTGGGCTGGCCGCTTTCCTATTTCAAACATGTCATCACGCCGCTCCCTTTTGAGGAGATCCAGAAGCGGGAGGACAAGGAGTCCCTGCTCTCCATCCGTCAATCCCTGGCACACCTGGAGATCAACGGCCCCAATACGATTATCGGCGTTATGCCCGACAACACCCTGTTCACCTGCTGCGACGCCAAGAAGCTGCGCCCCATCGTCATCGGCCGTTCCGACGACATGGTGGTGTTCTCCTCCGAAGTCTGCGGCATCAACGAGGTCCTCCCCGACCGCAACTGGGAAACCGACATCTATCCCCACGAGCGCGAAATCGTGGCCATCGATAGCAATCTGGAGGTTCACAGATGGAGACAATGAAAGTCCACGACGTCACCCCCAACGACCTGCCCTGGAAGATCCGTTACGACGCCAGCCGCTGCACCCTGTGCGGCTCCTGCGTAGCCGCCTGCTCCTTCCGGGCCATCGTGCCCAAAGTCGAACGGCGCCGGATGGTCTTTTCAGAGAGCGATTTTCCCGAACCCAAGGCCCGGTTTTCCGCCGTCCCCGTCATCCGCCAGGCGCATTCGATCAAGAATTACTGCCGCGGCTGTGGCATCTGCGAGAAGGTGTGCCCCAACGACGCCATCGGACCGGTGCGCAACATCGACAACCGCCACCCCATCGTCACCCGGTGTCTGGCCGGCGATTCGATCAAGCGCGGCGGCCGCAAGAACCTCGAAGGCACCATCCGCACCCTCGACCGCTTGCGGGTAGGGCGCATCTCGCAGATGACCGACCCGAGCCTCGATGCCCAGCGCCACACCTTCGATTTGCTGGCTCCCTTCGGGCGCATCATGCCGGCCAAGAAGCTGCCGTTCTCGGTCAATGAAAGCGGCCAGCTTGAGGCCTCCGGCCACACCCCGCCGGTTCGCTGGATCTACCCGGTCATCATCGGCGACATGTCCATCGGCGCCCTCTCCTGGAGGATGTGGGAAGCCGTGGCCATGGCCGTGGCCTACCTTAACGAGGAGTGCGGCCTGCCCGTCCGCATGTGCTCGGGCGAAGGGGGGATGCCGGTACGCCTTCTCAAGAGCCGCTACCTCAAATACATGATCCTGCAGATCGCCTCGGGCCACTTCGGTTGGAACCGTATCGCCAAGACCATGCCCCACATGATCGAAGACCCTGCCGGAGTGCTGATCAAAATCGGTCAGGGCGCCAAGCCCGGCGACGGCGGCCTGCTGATGGCCCAGAAGGTGGCCGAACATATTCAGGCCATTCGCGGCGTTCCCAAGGCGGACCTGCTTTCCCCGCCGAACCACCAGGGGCTCTACTCGATCGAAGAGAGCGTGCAGAAGATGTTCCTCTCCTTCAACGCCGCCTTCAAGTTCCGGGTACCCGTCGCTATCAAAGTGGCTGCCTCGGCGACCTCGGTGTCGGTTTTCAACAACCTGGTGCGCGACCCCTACAACATCGTTGGCGGCTTCTTCCTCGACGGCATCGACGGCGGTACGGGAGCGGCTCATGAGGTCTCCCTCGACCACACCGGTCATCCGATCGTCAGCAAGCTGCGCGACTGCTACCTCGCCGCAGTGGCCCAGGGACGGCAGGGTCAGATTCCTCTGTGGGCGGCCGGCGGCCTCGGCAAGACCGGGGATCTCGCTGCCGATGCGTTCAAGATGATCTGTCTCGGCGCCAACGGCGTCTTCACCGGCAAGCTGATTCTGCAGATGGCCGGCTGCGTGGGCAACGAGATGGGACGCTGCAATGCCTGCAATACCGGGTTGTGCCCGGTGGGCATCACCACCCAGGAACCCGCCCTGGTGCATCGCCTCGACCCTGAAAGGGCCGCCCAGAACATCGTCAACTACTTCCTGGCGATGGATCAGGAGCTCAAGAAGCTCATGGCCCCCATCGGCAACTCGTCGCTGCCCGTCGGCCGCGCCGACGCCCTGGTATCAACGGACCGGGCTGTCGCCGAGCGTCTGCAGATCCAGTACGTGTGTTAAGGAGTCTCCATTATGCCTGCTCAAATCATCGGCTTTGACGATAACAAGAAGCGTATTTCCACCCAGCAACTGCTGCAGAAGATCTATGCGGCCCTGGAATCCGGAGAAACCGAATTCGAGGTACTCTCCTCCGGCCACCACGATATCGGCGGTCCGCTGTGGACCGAAGACGGCACCCCGCTCAAGTTCAAGGTCAAGAACCCCGGCCAGCGCGTCGGCTCCTTCGGTTTGAACGGCACTGAGATCGTCGTCGAGGGCTCTGCCCCGGCGGATGCCGGCTGGCTCAACGCCGGAGCCACCCTGGTCATCAAGGGGGACGGCGGAGACACCACCGCCCACTGCGCCGCCAGCGGCAAGATCTACGTGGCCGGTCGCGTCGGAACCCGTTCCGGCTCCCTGATGAAGCACGACCCGGCCTATGAGCCCCCCGAGTTCTGGGTCATGAAAAACACCGGCAGCTTCTCTTTCGAGTTCATGGGCGGCGGCATCGCCGTCATCTGCGGTGTCGGTTGCGAAGACGCCGAGTCCGTGCTCGGAGACCGAGGCTGCGAAGGCATGGTCGGCGGGACCATCTACATCCGCGGACCGGTCAAGGGTCTCTCCGATGACGTCTGGCTGCTCGATCTCGATGCCGCCGACCGCGAGTTCCTGACACAGGGCATCCCGTTTTTTCTGGACAAAGTCGACCGCAAGAACCTTCTGCCGACCCTGACCGACTTCTCCCAGTGGCAGAAGATCGTGGCCAAGACCTACGAGGAGCGCAAGGTTCATCACCGTATCACCATGCGCGAGTTCCGCCAGAACAAGTGGGTGACGGGGGGCATCTTCGGCGATGTGGTCAAGGACGACTATCTGCACGTGGCCGGGCTGGTCAACGCCGGCGACGACCGTCTCAAAATCCCTCGCTGGCAAGATAAAAAATACGGTGCTCCCTGCCAAACCTCCTGCCCGTCGGCCATTCCGACCCAGGACCGCATCAAACTGCTGCGCCAGGGCAAGGTCAAGGAAGCGCTGGAACTGGTACTGAACTACTCCCCCTTCCCGGCCAGCGTCTGCGGCGAGGTCTGCCCGAACCTGTGCATGGACGCCTGCACCCGCCAGTTCCTCGATCACCCGGTAGCCGTCAAGGAACTCGGCCGCCTCTCCCTGGAAGCCGCCTCTCCGCAACCCGCTGCGGCAACCGGCAAGAAGGTGGCGGTCATCGGCGGCGGCCCCGGAGGCCTTTCCGCAGCCTGGCAACTCCGCCTGGCCGGACACGAGGTCACCATTTACGAAGCGGACAAGGAAGTCGGTGGCAAGCTGCGCCAGGTCATCCCGACTTCGCGGCTGCCGGAAAACTCTCTGAACACCGAGATTGACCGCGTCAAGAAACTGGGCATCTCCATCCTCACCCAGACCCCTGTGGATGCCGCGCTTTTTGACAAGATCCGCAAAGAGAACAACGCCGTGGTCATTGCCAGCGGCGCTCATAACGCGGTGGTCATCCCTTTTCCGGGGCACGACCGCCTGGTCAAAGGCCTGGACTTTCTCAAGGAGATCAACAACGGCAAACGCCCCGAGGTCGGGGAACGCGTGGTCGTCATCGGCGCGGGCAACGCCGGCATGGACGTTTGCCTCGGCGCGTATGCCATGGGAGCCAAGAAGGTCACCGCCATCGACATTCAGCGCCCTGCCGCCTACAAACATGAGATCGACGGGGTCAAAGCCCTCGGCGGCGAGATCCGCTGGCCCGTCTTTACCGAAAAGATCGACGAGAGGGGGCTCTGGACCAAAGACGGCGCCCTGATCGAAGCCGACACGGTGATCATCGCCATTGGCGAGCGCCCCGACCTCTCCTATGTTCCCCGGGAGTGGTTGAGCGACCGCGGCATGATGGATGTGGATGACTGCTGGCAGACCGTCAAGGCACCCGGTGTATTTGCTCTCGGCGACACCATCAAGCCAGGGCTGTTGACCCACGCCATCGGCCAAGGGACGGATGTCGCCCTGCAGATCAACAACTACTTGGCGGGCAAGACCCTCGAGCCGATCCGCAAACCCGAAGTGATTCCTCAGAGCTGCCTGTCCAAGGAGCTCTTCCGCCCGCAGAACCGCGGCCGGTTCTGCGTCACCGACGCCAAGGCGGAAACCAACCGCTGTCTTTCCTGCGGAACCTGCCGGGACTGTTCCATGTGCCTGGAAGCCTGTCCCGAAGGGGCCATCCGCCGGGTGGAAAAAGAAGGCGGGGTGTTTGAATACGTTTCCGACGATCACCTCTGTATCGGCTGCGGCATCTGCGCGGGCATCTGCCCTTGCGGTATCTGGGCCATGGAGCAGGTCGTCTAAGACCCTTTCTCCCATATATTGGACAAAGAGGGATGGCCCGTTACGGGTCATCCCTCTTTTTTTTAATCCCTTAACTTCCCAGCCAGCACGTCGGAAGACGCCGCAATCTCCTTGACGAAAGGGGGTTTTTATCTTAGATATGGTAAGCGCAACGGCAACCACCTTCCCGCTCCCTCCTTGCCGTAGCCTCACCCCTGTGTGATAGCCGGAACGTGTAACGATCCATGAACGAATTATCGGAAAGCCGGAAACCGCTTGTCCTTGTCGCCGATGATTCCGCGGCCATGCGTGAATTTTGTCGACTGGCCATCGAACAGGCCGGCTTCAACGTGGCCTTGGCCCAAGGCGGCCAGGAAGCCATCGAGTTGTTCTCCCGGCTCAAACCGGACATGATTCTTCTCGATGTGATCATGCCTG
>QKGY01000230.1 GCA_003250235.1 Desulfuromonadaceae bacterium | reverse complement strand
GTCAAGCAACAGGACAAATTCGTCTCCTCCCAAGCGGGCCACGGTATCGCTTTTTCGCACACACTCTTTGAGGCGCCCGGCTATCACCCGAAGAAGATGATCTCCAGCGTCATGCCCCAGGGTATCGTTCACGCTTTTGAAACGATCCAGGTCGAGAAAGACCACGCCGAATTTCAACTGGGTTCTCTCCGCTTTGGAAATCATCTGCCCAAGGCGGTCACGCAGCAGGGTTCGATTGGGAAGCCCCGTCAACATGTCGTAATAGGCCAGACGCTGAATCTGGTTTTCAGCACGTTTGCGCTCGGTAATATCATCGATAATCGTGGCAAACTGGCCTGGCGACGGGGACACTGTCGAGATGGCAAAAATTTTATCCAATTCCGGATAGTGGGCTTCGATATGGTCGGCAACGCCGGTATGAACAACCTGGGCATACGCATCGAGCAGCAAGGGGATTCCCTGTTCGTCGCAGGGATAAATGTCCGTTGCCAGACAGCCGATCACCTCGCTACGGCTCTTTTCCATGATCCGCTCAAAAGAGGGGTTCACATCCAGGATGCGGTAATCCGTCGGATTTCCCTGCGCGTCATAAACAAGTTCGTGCAGAGCGACCCCCTCTCGCATCGTCGAATAAAGGGATCGATACCGCTCTTCACTTTTCTGGAGCCGATCCTCGGCTTTCTTTCGGTCTGAGATATCGATGAAACTTTCCAGCAGCAGGGCTCTTCCATCGATCTGGACACGGGTGACCGTTTTCAGAATGGGCACTTCCCGACCGCACGACGTCAGCAGAACCCTTTCCGAATTGTCCATGGTCTGCCCCCTGTCGGTAATCGGACACCCTCCTTTCTGGGACGGACAGATGAAATTGTGACAGACCTTTCCGACCAGCCCCCCATCGCAGCCCCCCACCATGAGAGCGGCCGCCTGATTCACCATCACGATCTCATGGGTTTGGGCATCGATGAGCAGAATGCCGGCCTGAACCGAGTTCAGAATTGTGTTGAGGCGAACCTCGGCCTCCCTCAAAGCTTTCTCGTTTTCCATCCGCTCGGTGATATCGGTATAGACGAGAATCACCTGGGTAATCTCCCCATCCTGATTTTTGATGGGGGTTCCAATCACATGGTAATGCTTTCCCCGTGAGATGAAATCGGTCTGTTCCACAACAAGACGGGTTGCAAGCACCCTGTCAAAGATACACTCTTCTGGCGCCTGGCCCGGCTCACAAATCACCTCTCTGAAATTACGGCCCAGAGCGTTCTTGCTGGTGGGGAAAAACAGTTCCTGGCTGCGCTTGTTGTATGCCTGAAGGCGCATGCGGTCGTCAACCACCAGGATCCCAGCCCCCGCCGAGTCAAAGATGGCCTGAATCTCATCCTTGGCCAGAGACAGGGTCTCGTTGGTGTCGCGCAGATGATCGATCACCTGAGAAAAGGATTCGGCGACAATCCCGATAGGATCGACGCTTACCAGCGTTTCGTCATCCAGCTCTTCGGGTCTCAGAGGAAGGGTTCCCATGACCTTGAGCAGTTGGTTGGTTTTTTCACGCACGTAGGCGCTCAAGGCTTTTTCTCTCACCAACAGCTGCTGATACTGCTCCAGGACCTTTTCCATGGCAGCGTAGGGGAGCGACGGCAACTTCTCCATAAGCGGCTCAGTTCCTTGATTCAGAGTTTCGAGGCAATGGCCACACGGTAAGCCGATTTGTCCCGCTCCACCGCAACGTCGTACCCCATATTTCCTACGGCTTCGGAAATAGTGGTTGTTGAGTCTCTGTTATCCGTGAGGACAACCAGGCAGACCGTCCCGTCGCGCAGGGGGGTTTTATACACGTTGACCTGCCGGAGCGCCATCAGTAACGCGGAGGGGCAAATCTGACCCCGAATGTCGAATTCCACCGTTTCCATGGATGTTTCCTCCTTGGTGAATCGTTCCCGGTTCTCCCTAGGCTTTCAATACCCAATGTACGAGCAGACGACTTCCCAGCCAGGCCCCTGGGAAAAGTCCCAACACGAAGAGAAGGCTCTGTGTCACCAAAATCGGCACGCCACCTAACAGGTGCCATACGTTGCAAGCTGGGGCCATGCGGGCCGCAACCCCCATGATAAAGCCTCCCAGAATGACGGATATCACCTGTCTCCAGGGCAACCGGAAGGTTGGACTGAATTCCCTGAGTGACAGGGCTGAAATGCAGGAACCGAGGACAATGCCGATAATCATGGACGTAATGGCGTCGAACACTGGTCCCCCGCCGCCGTAAAGATCGCTCCCTCCGAACCGGCCCAAGGCCATCAGAGACTGAACTTTGAAATAGGCCAGGGAGGCCACATGCGCCGGGACGAAAAAGTTTTCGATATAGGCTCCCGCCTTGGCGTAAGCCGTCGTCACTCCCATGGGTGTCCCGATAAATCCATAAAAGGAAACACCGATCAGAGCCAGCAGAAGAGAGGCCTTCCACGGTTGAAGATAACCGGCAACCACGGCAGGCCTTTGCAACTGACCTTTTTGCGTCCAGCGAGCGATCCAGAATGCCGATAAGGCAAGAACCATGGCCGTTGTGGCAAACACAGGAAGACCCATCAGTTCAGGGAGCGTCATTGTCTGTGTGTGAAAGGTCAGCCTATCGGCCAGCCGCCTCCACCCCGGATGAATCTCCGCGTAAAAGACACTGCCTGCCAGAAGACCGAGAAATGTCAAAAAGCTGGCAAAACTGCCAGCTCCCATTTTATAGAGAGTCCCGACAACGCACCCTCCCGCCAGGACCATCCCCACGCCAAAAAAAGCACCACCAAGAACATTCGCCAGGCTTGGCGGACCGAACAGGATAGCGGGAGATGAAAATAATCCGAGAACTCTGCCCATCTCGGTCAACAGCATCATTGCCGCTATCAACAGGATCAGGGCGCGAAGCATGACCCGTTGGCGCCCCAGAAACAGGTCGCGAAAAATCCCGGCGATACAAAAATCCGAGCGATGCATGATCGCGCCCGCTGCCAATCCGGATATCAGGGAGATTATCGGTATAACAACCAGGGCATGGGTCACTGAGAACTCCTTCTCCTGCGAAAAACAACCACCGGT
>QKGY01000435.1 GCA_003250235.1 Desulfuromonadaceae bacterium | reverse complement strand
TACAAGGAAGTCCGCCAGTCGATCCAGGAATTCATCTTCAACATGAACGTACCGACCCGCGTCGGCTTTCAGACCCCGTTCACCAACATCACCCTCGACATGACGCCGCCGAGCAACATGAAGAATGAGGCGGTGGTGATCGGCGGCGAACTCATGGAGGAGACCTACGGCGAGTTTCAGGCGGAGATGGACCTGTTCAACCGCGCCTTCTGTGAGGTAATGATGGAAGGGGACAGCTCCGGAAGGATTTTCTCCTTCCCGATCCCCACCTATAACATCACCGCCGGTTTTGACTGGGAGAGCCTGCGGTTTCAGCCGATCTGGGAGATGACGGCCAAGTACGGCATCCCCTATTTCAGCAACTTCATCAATTCCGACATGGATCCGGCCGATGCCCGCTCCATGTGCTGCCGTCTTCGCCTCGACAACCGCGAGCTGCGCCGCCGTGGCGGCGGGCTGTTCGGATCAAACCCCCTCACCGGCTCCATCGGCGTCGTGACCCTGAACCTCCCCCGTGCCGCTTACGTAGCGCAGACAAAAGAGGAATTCTTCGCCCGTATCGCCGAGCTCATGAAGCTGGCCTACGAGTCACTGGAGATCAAGCGCAAGCAGTTGGATCGCTTCACCGAAGAGGGTCTCTATCCCTACAGTCGCTTCTATCTCTCGGGGATCAAGGAGCGCAGCGGCCACTACTGGGACAATCACTTCTCCACCATCGGCCTGCTGGGGATGAACGAGGCCTGCCTGAACCTGATCGGTCATTCCATCGATACGGCCGAAGGCAAGGCTCTGGCCGAGGAAACGCTCCGCTTCATGCGCAAACAGCTCGAAGTCTTTCAGGAAGAGACAGGGCACCTCTACAACCTGGAGGCCACGCCGGCCGAGGGGACCAGCTTCCGCCTGGCCAACCGGGATCGCAAGAAATATCCTGGCATCGTCACCGCCGGCAACGACGAGCCGTATTACACCAACTCGACGCAATTGCCGGTGGGCAGCACCGATGACATCTTCCAGGCCTTGCTGCACCAGGACGGTCTCCAGACCCTCTATACCGGCGGCACGGTTTTCCACGGTTTCCTGGGAGAGCGCCTCGAAGACTGGCGCAGCGCCCGCCTGCTCGTCAAGCGCATCGCGGAGAACTTCCATCTGCCGTATTTCACCATCAGCCCGACTTTTACGATCTGTCCGGTACATGGTTACATTACCGGTGAACATTTCGCCTGCCCCCACATGAACGAGGGGAAGGCGGCTTAGACGGCGTCCGGCATCCGTTCCCGCAAGGTACGGTTTCCGGTGTTCCGACTTTTCAAGGAGGATTTCATGGCTACCAAATGTGATGCAAAAACCGAAGTGTACTCCCGGGTGTGCGGATTCTTCCGTCCCGTCCAGCAATGGAACAAAGGAAAAAAAGAAGAATTCAAGGATCGCACAGAGTTCGTGGTCGGACAGACTGCCGGCGACGAATAGACGATGCACATCAAGGGGTTTCAGGGAACGAGCCTGCTCGATTATCCGGGACGGATCGCTTCCCTGGTTTTTTTCGGTGGCTGCAATCTGACCTGCCCGTTCTGCCACAACCCTGACCTGGTTCTCAAACCCGGTACGTATCCCGATTATCCCCTCGATGAGTTGCTCGATGATCTTCGATCGCGACGCAGCTTCATTGATGGCATTGTCGTCTCCGGAGGGGAACCGACAGTGGATCGGGGCCTGATCCCCTTTCTTAGGGAAGTGAAGGCGTTGGGGCTTCTGGTCAAACTCGACAGCAATGGTCTTGCCCCCGAAGTGCTCGAGGGGGCTTTGTGGGAACAGCTGGTCGATTATCTCGCCATTGACATCAAGACGTCTCCCGCACGTTACGGAGAACTGCATACGGCGCCGGTGGATTCCGAGGCGTTGATGCGCTCCATTGCGACGGTGAAGAAGGCGAAGGTCGATTACGAGTTTCGCACCACCTGCGTACCGGGTTTCGTGGAAGAGGCGGATATCCGCAATATGGGCGAGGCTCTTTCGGGGGCCCGCTGTTGGGTGTTGCAACAGTTTGTTCCCCGCTATGCGCTGTCGCCTCAGGTCCAGCTTCTCGAGCCCCATTCGCCGGAAGAGATCGAGCGAATGGCCGCTCTGGCCGAGTGCTATGTGGACGAGGTACAGATTCGCGGATTGTGACAATCGCGTGATAGAGCGATAAAAAAGGCTGCCGGGCATTGTGCCCGGCGGCCTTTTCATTTTTTGCCGGGCGTGAAGACTCTTTTAGTTTCAGGATAATGTATACCTTGACATACCGTGTCGAAGGCCTATAGTTCTACGGTATCTGGTAGCACGATTTTTTATTTCGTGTTATGGAGCTGGCGCTCTGCCGGGAAAGGAGTTTTCTCATGCACATGTCGGATGCCCTTCTTTCTCCTGCCGTGGGGGGAACCTTGTGGGCGGCTGCTGCAGCGACCATCGGCTA
Source organism: Desulfuromonadaceae bacterium (assembly GCA_003250235.1). GTDB lineage: Bacteria > Desulfobacterota > Desulfuromonadia > Desulfuromonadales > SZUA-540 > SZUA-540. The sequence goes on along the minus strand of QKGY01000435.1, from coordinate 6,660 downwards.
TTGCTCCCGGCAGGTCCGCCGGCGGATGGACGATCACCTGGTCCCTCTTATGGGGGTGCTGGGGGCTTTTGTTTTTGCTGCGCAGATGATCAATTTCACCATCCCTGGGACGGGGTCGAGTGGACATCTCGGCGGGGGTCTGCTTCTGGCTGTGCTGCTCGGTCCTCACGCCGCCTTTCTCGTCATCGCCTCGGTTCTCACCGTTCAGGCGTTGTTTTTTGCCGATGGCGGGTTGCTGGCCCTGGGAAGCAATATCATCAATCTCGGCTTCTTCCCCTGTCTCATCGTCTATCCCCTGATTTACCGTACCTTAACGTCTTCGTCCCGTGATCCAAAACGGATGACCCTGGTGACGGTAGTCGCCGCGGTTGTGGGATTGCAACTCGGGGCGCTGGCCGTCGTGCTGGAAACCACCGCTTCAGGACTCTCCGATCTGAGCTTCGGATCCTTTGCCCTTCTGATGCTCCCCATTCACCTGGCCATCGGCCTGGTTGAAGGGCTGGTGACGGCGGTTGTGGTCCGTTTCGTCGGAGAGGTTCGCCCCGATGTTCTGGTGCCGGCCCGGCAGGAGGCTCCGAAGCCACTGTCTCTTCGCCGGAAGCTGGTCACGTTGGGGGTGGTGGCGGTTTTGACGGGAGGGGTCTTCTCCTGGTTCGCTTCCGCACAGCCGGATGGTCTTGAATGGTCTTTGGAACGGGCCGGGATCGCCGAGGTTGAAGAAGGAGGGGGCGGTTTGAATGCGCAGCTGGCTGCGTGGCAGCAACGCCTTGCGCTGATGCCCGATTACGGATTTCGACAACGGGGTGATGGCGCGGAAGCGGCTGCGGCAGAGAGAACCCTGTGGCCGCAGACGGATACCGGCACCTCCGTTGCCGGACTGGTCGGCGGGCTGTTGACCCTGTTCGTCGCTGCTGCCGGGGCGCTGATTCTGAAGAAAGGTGCCGCGGAGCGCGAATAAACGGTACGCAGTCTTGGCGATGACTTCAAACACCGGGCAGGTCCCGGTGTTTTTTATTTTCGGGGAAACTCAGAGACGTGAACGGGCGATAAGTTTCGCTTTGGGAATCGGCACCCGGTTGCCAATGATCCGAATCCGGCCGTTCGCCCAGTCAGCCTCGGTGATAACCAGAGGATTCAGCAGTTCTGCCGCGGGCTCTGTAGACAGATAACGTTGCATCAGTGTGCGAATGGTTCGGTTGTAGGCCGAACGGGAGTGCCCGTGGGCGAAGTTTCGGCCCGGAAAACGCCGGATGTCACCATCGAAGCTCTCGGAGATATGATACAGCTCGTGAATGAGGGTGCTGAGTTTCTGCTCGAAGCTCAGACGCAGAAAACGCGGAATCATCAGGGTGATAAGGTAGAGGATGTCCCGCCCCTCATGGGTTAGCCGGGGCATGCAGAACGTTTCCAGGTATCGGCCGCGTCGACGGCTGATTTCACGCTGTCCCTGGTGAAATCGCAGGGGGGCAATGCGCGCGTAGATGCCGTGACTCCCTTCGGCCCGGGACCGGCTTAGCGAGAAAAGAACCTGGTCCGAATGGATGTGGGAGAACTCGGGCAGTTTCTGGCAGATATCCCGGCAAAGCGGCTCCAGGTCCTTGGTGATATCAAGTGCCGGGATGGGAACGGAACGCACCAATGCCATGGGCCGCTCGTCGGTCTTGGTCAGTGGGTCTGTTCCAGTTTGTGGCAAAACAAACAACGAAATTTAGGGGGATGGCCTTCTGGAAACGGAACGCCGTTGGCGTTGTGACATTCTTCGCAGAATTTTTCAGCGGCTTTTTTTCCGTCTTTGTGGGCAATCTCGTAGTATTTGCTGTGGGTGTCGTCGTAAGGGACTTTTTTGGTGGATTCCTCGGGTGCGGCCCACAGAACGGCAAGGATGGCAATGGCCCCCAGAATCAGGGCAATATCGCGTTTTTTCAAAGTGAAGTCTCTCTTTTATGGGGTTGGTGTCGGGGTGTCACGAAGCGATCAGTCGTTTTTGATGAACAGGAAATAGATAGCCGCCATAACCAACACGGCGCCACCCACGACAAAGATCAGCAGGGTGGGGTCATTGGGACTGCTGATATTGGTTCCTCGCTCCAGCGTGTAGGAGATGAGCCCTGCGAAGCCGACAACGCTGAACAGGGTAACAAGAAGCATTCGCCATCGCATGATCAGGGCGATGACGGCCAGGACACCCATGGTTCCCAGGAAGATGGGATTGTAGATAAGTTGTCCGACATTCATCTCATTGAGGAATTCAATGACACGGTCGGTTTGGAAGTGTTGGAAAAATTCAGCAACGCTGGAAAAATCCATGAAGCCGTTCTCCTCGTACGGGGCAGGATCGATGAAAAAAACAGACACGATACGATTGTTTACCATAACAGTTTTTTTTGAGGGAAGCAAAGGGAAAAGGGTGTTTTTCTTGACTTTCAGGGGGAGTTTTTCTACGATGTCGTGCTTATTTAGGCGGTTTGCCGCCTGCAGAGAAAGGATGTCTTTTTGTCCGAACGTGCCATAGGTGTTTTTGACTCGGGGGTTGGCGGTCTGACGGTTCTCAAAGAGATTATCCGCCAACTTCCGGAGGAAGATATTGTCTATCTGGGGGATACGGCCCGGGTCCCTTACGGAACGAAAAGCCCCCAGACTGTTGTGCGCTATGCCCTGGAGGCAGCCGCTTTCCTGGTCCGGCATCGGGTAAAGATGATTGTTGTCGCCTGCAACACCGCTTCGTCGGTAGCGCTTCCTGCGCTGGCGGAACGATTCAGCTTGCCCGTTATTGGGGTTATTGAGCCGGGTGCCCGCAAAGCCGCGGCCGAAACCTGTATCGGCCGGGTCGGCGTCATCGGCACGGAAGGAACGGTCAAGAGCGCCGCCTATACGGCAGCAATTCATCGCTTCAATCCGGATATCGAGGTGTTCAGCCGTCCCTGCCCCCTTTTCGTCCCCCTGGCCGAGGAGGGGTGGGCCGATCATCCCGTGGCACGTCTGACGGCGGAGGAATATCTGTCGCCGCTCAAAAGTCACGAAATCGATGCACTGGTGCTGGGATGCACCCATTACCCCCTTCTCAAAAATACGATCCGCACCGTGGTGGGAGAGTCTGTCCGCCTGATCGATTCGGCCGAAGAGACCGCTCGTATGGTGGCTGCAACCCTGAAGTCTTCTGGCTTGCAGCGGACCGAGCCCTCGGGGAAGAGGGCTTTTTTTGTCACCGATGTCCCGACACGCTTTGAAAAGGTCGGAGGCGCATTTCTCGGGTCCATCCTGCAAGGGGTGGAGCAGGTCGAGCTGGACTGGATCTGAGTTTTCGGGGACAGAACCAGGAATTCAAGGGAGTTGCCGTCTATGAAACTAAACCGCCTGTTGTGGATTCTGATCATTCTGGCGCTGGTCGTGTTCGGCGTATTGATCGGCCGCCGATATATGACTGCCAACCGAGCTCCCGTGGCGGTTCAGGTCGTTACTCCGGAAGAACCCAAGGTCCAACGTGAAGTCATCCTGTATTTCGCTTCTTCCGAGGGGAATTTTCTGGTCCCGGAAACCCGCGACATCGACGATTGCCCGGAGGAAGAGACCTGTCTGCGTCAGACGGTTCAGGCGCTCATCCAGGGACCTCAGACGCCGTCGCTTCCCATCCTGCCGTCCCAAACCGTTTTGCGGTCGATCCATGTCGACGGCGCTCTGGCCACCCTGGATTTCAGCCGCGATCTGATTTCCTCCCATCCGGGCGGAAGCCTTTCCGAGCTGATGACGGTCTATGGGTTGGTTGATACCCTGGCCGCCAATTTCCCCTATATCCGGCAGGTTCAGATTCTGGTGGAGGGGGAAAAACGGGAGAGCATCAAAGGGCATGTCGGCATTGCCGATCCCGTTACGGCCGATTTCAGCTACAGCCGCGAGCCGTCTCCCGAGGAGCCGCCGGTAACCGACATGACCACAACCCCAGGGGGGAGGGACTGATGCCTGATTTTCTCCGAACTCTATCCGAAAGGGTCCTGATTCTCGACGGGGCCATGGGGACGATGCTGCAGGAGCGCGGCTTGCCGCCCGGCGGCTCTCCCGAGGCCATGAACCTGGATGCCCCCGACGTGGTCGAAGGCATTCACCGGGAATACGTGGAGGCCGGAGCGGATATCATCGTCACCAACACCTTCGGGGGCAGTGCCCTCAAGCTCGGCCATTATGGGCTGGAAGGGCAAACCTACGAGATCAACGCACGGGGAGTGGAATTGGCCCGCAGGGCCGCCGGCAATGAGCGGTTTGTCGCCGGGTCCATCGGTCCGACAGGGCGTTTTCTGGTCCCGGTGGGCGAAGCCGGATTCGACGAGATGGTCGAGGTGTTTGCTGCACAGGTCAAAGCCTTTGCCGCAGCCGGTGCCGATCTGATCACCATGGAAACCTTTCTCGATATCCGCGAGTTGAGGGCTGCCGTGGTGGCTTCCCGCGAGTTTTCCCGCCTGCCGGTCGTCGCGCAGATGACCTTTGACGATGGGGGACGCAGCGTTCTCGGCACCCCGCCGGAGGCGGCGGCCGTCACCCTCGATGCCCTGGGCGCCGACGTGGTGGGTTCCAATTGTGGACTCGGAATCGACGGCATCTATGCCATTCTCGAAAAGATGCGAGCGGTGACGTCGCTGCCACTCATCTCGCAGGCCAACGCCGGTCTTCCGGAGCTGCGAAACGGCGTGACCGTGTTTCCCGGCACCCCCGAGGAGATGACTTCGTATCACGATCGCCTGCTGGCGCTGGGCGTTCGCATCATCGGCGGTTGCTGCGGCACCACTCCGGCGCATATCCGGGCCATGAGCCGGGCGCTCGAAGGGCGTCCCATGAGCTGGAATCCGCCGCCGCGTAGGGGGTTTCTCTCCAGCCGCAGCGCCGTTGTTCCCCTGGGCGGCGATGCGCCCTGTGCCGTTATCGGCGAGCGGATCAATCCGACCGGAAAAAAAATGTACACGGCCGAGCTCCGGGAGGGGAAAACCGCCTATATCCGTCGCGAAGCCCAGGAACAGGTATCGGCAGGCGCTTCTCTGCTCGATGTCAACTGCGGTGCTCCGGGGGTGGATGAGCCCGCGTCTCTTGAGAGGGCCGTCTATGCCGTCACCGGCGTGGCGAGTGCCCCCCTGGTGCTCGATTCCTCCGATCCTGTCGCCCTGGAAAAAGGGCTGAAGGCCGCAGACGGCAAGGTGCTCATCAACTCCGTTTCCGGAGAGGACAAGAGCCTTGCCGCCATTTTGCCTCTGGCCAAAAAATACGGCGCTGCCGTGATCGGCCTGGCCCTCGACGAGACAGGTATCCCGGAGACGGCCTCGGGACGGCTGGCTGTCGCGGGTAAGATCCTGAAAGCGGCGCAAGCCGCTGGGCTCCCCAAGGAGGATGTGCTGATCGACTGTCTCACCCTGACCGTGTCGGCGGAACAGAAACGGGCCATGGAAACCATCCATGCCCTGCGCCTGGTGAAGTCAGAGCTCGGTCTGGGCACGGTGCTGGGGGTCAGCAATATCTCCTTCGGGTTGCCGAACAGGCCGGTTCTCTCCTCGGCTTTCTTCGCCATGGCTCTGGAAGCGGGACTCGCCGCGGCGATCATCAATCCCAAAGACGAGCGCATGATGGATGCCTTTCGGGCGTCGATGGTGCTGTTGGGCAAAGATCAGAGGGCGGCCGCCTATATCGATGTTTACGGAGGGCTTGTTGCGCCGCCGCCGTCAGCGCCCATGGGCGAAGGGAAAACGGTCGGCATTCGGGAGCGCCTGTCCGCTGCCGTAATCGAAGGGGATCATGAAGGGATTCTCCTGCTGGTCGAAGAAGCCCTGGCCCAAGGGCTTGAGCCTCTCACCGTAAGCAATGAGGGCCTGCTGCCGGGGCTCGAAGAAGTCGGCCGCCGGTTCGGAAAGAATCAGATTTTTCTGCCTCAGGTGATGCTTTCCGCCGAGACCATGCATGCCGCTTTTGCCCGCCTCAAGGAAGAGATGAAGGGCAAGCCCGCGGAAAGCCTGGGGCGCATCCTTATGGCGACGGTCGAGGGGGACATCCACGATATCGGCAAGAACATCGTCTGTACCCTGCTTGAGAACCATGGCTTCGAAGTCATCGATCTCGGCAAGAACGTGCCGGCTGCCCGTATCGTCGAACAGGCCACCCGCCATCAGGTCGATGCGGTCGGGTTGTCGGCCCTGATGACCACGACCCTGAACCAGATGGACGTGACGATCCGGCAGCTTCGCGACGCCGGCGTGCAGGTTTTTACCCTGGTCGGAGGCGCCGTGGTCAGCCAGGATTACGCGGATAGCATCGGAGCCGATCTCTATGCCGCCGATGCCCTGGAGGCGGTGGATAAGATCAAGGCCCTGTTTCGCCGCAAAGGGTGATCCCGTTTCGATGTGTGTTCGGGAAAGTGAGCCTGTGTTAAGGCGGAATGTTGTCAATCTTGTTGCGCCATTTCGCGGACTATGCTAACAATAGGGGAGTTTTTTCCAGGCTTTGAGGGGTCGGCATGGTCGTAGGTTTTAATCACAATTTCAAGTACAAGGGTGAGGTTTACCACGTTCAGACAGAGGATAGCGGGGTAAAGAGCCCGCATATCATCACGCTGCTGTACAAAGGGGGCACGATCCTGGCCTCCAAGAAGACCTCCTATGCGGATATCACCAAGGTGGATAACCTGGA
>QKGY01000066.1 GCA_003250235.1 Desulfuromonadaceae bacterium | reverse complement strand
TTAAATTACTGGCATATGTTGAATTTTTTTATATTTATTAATGTTTAATTATTGTTTTTTGTAAATATTTCCGACATTAATTTAAGAAAATTTTACACTTTTATATTTTAAGGGCCTCCCCATGTCGGCATTGCAATACCTAGCCATATATTGTCATCCCGCTCGGAATCACCAGACACACTCCACTGAGACGGTTCAGCACAGACCGGGGGAACAACTATCTTGATAGGGGGATAGGAGGGAAAGCGCGTTTTTAAGGGAGCAATGGGCAGGCACGAGGGCCTGCCTCTACCGGAGAAAACGAAAGGGCTAACACAAGGTTCGCCCTTTCTCTTTTGGAACTGTCTCCCCTGCATTTGATTTTGCTTGATCCGCGTAAATCAGATTTTATCCGTGTCCTATGGTTTTCGAACTGTTCAGAAGGGCGGCTACAGACGGGAAAAGGGTAGCCGCGAGAGCTACCCCCTATTTTTTATTACTCGCGACGCAAGGCTTCGATGGGGTCGAGGCCGGCGGCGCGGCGGGCGGGGAAATAGCCGAACACGACGCCGACGGCGGCGGAGAAGAGGAAGGCGAGCAAGACTATACCGCTGTTGAAGACGAAGGGGACGTTCAGCACCTGGGTCAAGGCCACCGAGCCACCCATGGCGACCAGAATGCCGATGGTGCCGCCGAGGGAGGAAAGGACCACGGCTTCCACCAGGAACTGCATCAACACTTCCCGTTCCAGGGCGCCGATGGCCAGGCGGATGCCGATTTCCCGGGTGCGTTCGGTGACCGAGACGAGCATGATGTTCATGATGCCGACGCCGCCGACCAGCAGGCTGACTGCGGCCACCGCGCTGAGCAGGGCGGTCAGGGTCTGGGTGGTGCTGGTGAGCATCTTGGCGATTTCCTTCATGTCCATCACGTGAAAGTTGTCGTCTTCCAGTGTGGAGATGTGGCGGCGGCGGCGCAGGAGTTCGGTGATCTCCTCTTTGGCGGTTTCCGTGGAAGCGCCGTCCTTCATGGAAACTTGAATCAGCTTGACGTCCTGATTGCCGGCCAGCCGCCGCTGCACGGTACGCAGCGGCAAAACGATGAGATCATCCTGATCCTGGCCCATGTTGGACTGCCCTTTGGTGGTGAGCAGGCCGACCACCTGACAGGAAACCTTGCCCAAACGGATTTTGTTGCCCACCGGATCGTCAGTGCCGAAGAGTTCTTTGCGCACGGTTTCGCCGATGACGCACACCGCTTTGCCGGAGTGGAGTTCCGTGTCGGCGAAGTCCCGTCCCGCTTGCAGACTCCAGTTGCGCACCTTGAAGTAGGCGTTGGTGCTGCCGGTGGCGTTGGTCGACCAGTTCTTGTTGCCGAACACGGCGGTGACCGAAGCGGAGGCTGCGGGCGCGACGGCCGCGACATCCGGAATGCTGTCGGCAATGGCTTCGGCGTCGGTGAGGCTGAAGGGGGGGGCGGAAGATTCGGAGCCCGGTCCCATGCGCTGGCCCGGCGTGACCATGAGCAGGTTGCTGCCGAGGCTGGCGATCTGCTCCGTGACCTGGGCCGTGGCGCCGTTGCCCAGGGTGACCATGACGATGACCGCGGCCACACCGATGATGATCCCCAACATGGTCAGCAGCGAGCGCAACATGTTGCGGCGGATTTCCCGCACGGCCAGGAGTAAGGCATTCCACAGCATCAGCAATCCTCCCCGTCCTGTTGCACCAGCCCGTCGCGAAATTGAACGATGCGTCGGGCGTAAACGGCCATGTCGGGTTCGTGGGTGACCATGACGATGGTGATGCCCTGGTCGCGATTGAAGGAGGTCAGCAGCTCCATGATTTCGACGCTACGGGCGGAATCGAGATTGCCGGTGGGTTCGTCGGCCAGCAGGACCTTGGGGTCAGTGACGATGGCGCGGGCAATGGCCACCCGCTGCTGCTGGCCGCCGGAAAGTTCGCTGGGGGTATGTCCGGCCCAGTTCGTCAAACCCACGGCGTCCAAAGCCTGCATGGCTCTGGCGTACCGTTCGCGGGCCGGCAGGCCGCGATAGATCAGGGGCAACTCGACATTTTCCACGGCCGAGGTGCGGTTGAGCAGATTGAAGCCCTGAAAGATGAAACCGAGGTAATGCCGCCGCAGCAGCGCCCGCTGATCGCGGGGCAAGGCGCCCACTTCCACCCCTTCGAAAAGATACTTGCCTCGGGTCGGTGAATCGAGGCAGCCGAGGATGTTCATGCAGGTCGACTTGCCGGAGCCGCTGTGGCCCATGATGGCGACGAAATCGCCCCGCTCGATGCGCAGATCGATGCCGCGCAGGGCCTGCATGGTGGCTTGCCCCTGGCCGTAGGTCTTGACCACCCCCTGTAATTCGATGACCGCCGGAGCCGTGGCCGTGGCTGACGT
>QKGY01000361.1 GCA_003250235.1 Desulfuromonadaceae bacterium | reverse complement strand
GAAGGAACGGAGTCCCATGTTTAACGAGGAAGTTCAGATAACATTCTCTCTCGCGGTGCGCGAGGCTCAGCGCCGCCACCACGAATATCTCACCACCGAGCATGTCCTCTATGCCATTTTGTTCGACGGCGACGGGCAGGATATTATCCGCAATTGCGGAGGGGATCTTGACGCCTTGCGCACCATGCTCGAGGATTTCATGACCCATCAGCTCGAGAGCCTGCCGGATGAGAGCGAAGCGGTCCCCGAGCAGACCGTCGGACTGCAGCGGGTGCTGCAGAGTACCGTGGTGCATATGCATGCTTCGGGCAAGAAACAGATTACCGTCGGGGATGTCCTCGTGGCCATCCTGGAAGAGAAAAACTCTCACGCCTGTCATTTCCTCCTCCTGCAGGGGGTCAGCCGGCTGGACGTGCTGAATTATATTTCCCACGGCGTGGCGAAAATCCCTTCCCGCGAGGAAAACGAGCAGTCTTCTCCCGGAAACCGCGAGGATCAGGGGGGCGGTACCAAGACGTCTCCTGCCAAGGACCCCTTGGAGGCGTTTACGGTCAATCTGGTCGAGCGAGCGCGGGATGGGAAGATCGACCCCCTCATCGGTCGGGATAAGGAGCTGGAGCGAACCCTTTTGGTGTTGTGCCGCCGGCGAAAAAACAATCCCATTTATGTCGGCGAACCCGGCGTCGGCAAGACCGCCCTGGCTGAAGGGTTGGCCTTGCGCATCGCTGAGGGGGACGTGCCGGAGCTTCTCAAGGAGTTCGAGGTTTATGGGCTCGATATGGGGGCTCTTCTGGCCGGGACCAAATTTCGCGGTGACTTCGAGGAGCGCCTCAAAGCGGTTCTGGCCGCGCTGACCAAGAAAAGCAAGGCGATCCTCTTTATCGACGAGATTCATACGGTGGTTGGCGCCGGAGCCACCAGCGGCGGCTCGCTGGACGCCTCCAATATTCTCAAGCCCGTTCTGGCGTCTGGGGACCTGCGCTGCATCGGTTCGACCACCTACGAGGAATACAAGAACCTGTTCGAAAAGGATCGCGCCCTGTCGCGGCGCTTCCAGAAGATTGATGTGCTCGAGCCCAGTGTGGAGGAGACCGTCGCCATCCTGCAGGGGTTGAAGAGTCACTATGAAGAGCACCACGGCGTGCACTACACCGACGAAGCCCTCAGGGCGGCGGCGGAACTGTCGGCGCGTCACGTGAATTTTCGCCATCTTCCCGACAAAGCCATCGACGTGATCGACGAGGCAGGGGCCTCCTTCCGCCTCAAACCCCGCCATCGTCAGGTGGTGGGCGTTGCGGAGATCGAGGCGATCATCGCCCGCATCGCCCGCATTCCTGAGCGGCAGGTGTCCACGCGGGATCGGCAACGACTCAAAAACCTGGCGCGGGATATCCAGGGACAGGTCTTCGGGCAGGATGAGGCCGTCGAGGCGCTCAGTCGGGCCATTCTGCGTGCCCGGGCCGGACTCAACCATCCGGAAAAGCCCATGGGATCCTTCCTGTTCACCGGGCCGACCGGGGTCGGCAAGACGGAGGTGGCCAAGCAACTGGCTTTACAGCTCGGGGTGGAGTTCATCCGCTTCGACATGAGCGAGTATATGGAGAAGCATTCGGTGGCGCGACTGATCGGTTCGCCTCCCGGCTATGTCGGATTCGAACAGGGAGGGCTTCTGACCGACGCCGTCATTAAGCACCCCTACGCTGTTGTTCTCCTCGATGAGATCGAAAAGGCCCATCCCGACCTGTTCAACATCCTCCTGCAGGTCATGGATCACGGGACTCTTACCGACAACAACGGTAAAAAGGCCGACTTCCGCAATGTCGTGCTCATTATGACCAGCAATGCCGGCGCCCGGGAGATGAGCGCCAAGCCCATCGGCTTCGGCAACGCGGAAACGCGCGGGGGGAAACAGGCCGTCGAGAGGACGTTCTCGCCGGAATTCCGCAACCGCCTCGATGCCATTATCTCCTTCAAGGCGCTTTCCGAAGAGATCATCACCCGGGTTGTGGACAAGTTCCTCGGCGAGCTGGGGGCCCCTCTTCACGAGAAGGGGATCACGATCAAAGCCTCGCCGGCTGCCAAACGCTACCTGGCCGGCAAGGGCTATGACGCCATCTATGGGGCCCGGCCCCTGGCGCGGCTGATCCAGTCCGAAATCAGCGACGTTATTGCCGGCGAGATTCTCTTCGGTCAGCTGGCCAGGGGAGGGGCGGTGCGTATCGGCCTCAAGAATGGTACCCTGACTTTCTCCTACGCCTGATCCAACTTCGGAATACAGTTAACGAAGTGCCTGTCTATCAGCTCATCAAGCAAATGGTTTTCCCCCCCCCGGGTTTGGCGGAACCCGATGGCCTTTTGGCCATCGGGGGCGACCTGTCCCCGCAACGCC
>QKGY01000229.1 GCA_003250235.1 Desulfuromonadaceae bacterium | reverse complement strand
CTGTTCCCATGGATATCCTCGGAAACGGCACGGAACCGATAGGTTCTGTCCCTGTCCAGCCCTGAAAGGATCACTTCATGTTCCCGCCTCAGATAGGTATCTTTTCGGGACTGAAGGTCGAAAGAGTCGACTCCGAACGGAATGACAGAGTCAGAGAATTCGTCTGTTTTCCAGGTTACACGGGCAGAGACAAAAACCCCCAACTCGACGGCACGGACAACGACGTCGGAGATCTGCGGCCCTTCATGGTCATCGTCCAGTACCGGCAGGGAGGCGAGCGGTGGAAGGACGAGCGACTGCATCGCCTTCTCTTTATCGGCAGCGACCGTCTCAACCCATATAACAGGAGAAACCCTGTCCGACGGCAGGGAAAGCCAGTGTTCCGAAGCCAGCGCCCTGTCATGGCGCAACCATCTGAGGTTGCGGATATCATCGGCAACGGGTTCCGATTTTTCAGCGGCAGCCACTTCACCGCCATGACATCGACTACATTGCTTTTCCGCAAAGGGTGCATGCACATAGGGTTGCAAGACTTCCCGATCCCAGGTTTCGCGGTGACAAGAAAAACACGAACCCGTGTCTTCAGAAACCTGCAGAGCCCATCCTCGATAACCGACAAAGGCCGCCAGCAGAATGATGAGCAGAAAGACAGAACGGCCCGTCTTCAGAACCGGATTCTTAACAAACTTACCCGCAGAGGGGAGAAAGAAGAACATCATACCCCGGGACCTCTAATCCTGAACGGCGATGAAGAGAGGTTTTCCGCCCAAGGGAACAGTGGCGACAGTCTTCTCTCCGGCCAGATCCAGGGCCGTGATGGTCAGATTTTTCCGGTTGGCGATATAAAGCATCTTACGATAATTGAGAAAGGCAAAAGAAAAGGGCCCCTGCCCTACGGGAATCCTGCGTAAAGTGACATTTTGGCCCGCGGAGATGACCGAGAGGAATTGTTCACCATAGTTGGCCACATAGATTTTGTCCCCCCCGTCGCTGACTAAGGAAACGGGATCACGTCCAACGGAAATATTGGCCTGCACACTGCGGCTACGCAGAGAATAGGCCGTAACTGTTTGGCTTCCCCGGTCACAAACGAAAAGGGATTCCCCCATAGCGAACAAACCTTCGGGATCGAAGCCCGCCGCGAGGCTGGCACCAACCTGCAAAGATTCGGCATCCAGAAGAAATACCTGTTGCGAATCGGGGGAACTGACGGCGACATGACCGGTCCCGCCATACTCATAATAGAGGATTCTGCCCGGCCGATACCCCACATTCACCTGCTGGAGCAATTGGCCGCCGACAAGATCGACTTTGACGATTTTGTCGGTCGCCGCATCGGAAATAAATGCGAACGCTCCATCCGCAGACAGATCGAAATAGTGCGGCTCCACCGTAACGGCCAAGGCGATTCGGTCTATCATGCGGTTGCGTTTGCAGTCGTAGACGAGTAGGGATCTGGCCCCCTGGCTCAAGATATAGAGGAACTGTTTTTCGGCATCCAGCTTCATGTCCGTGACGGGACCGTCAAGGGGCAGGGAATACACGACAAGATTTTTGTCCGAACGCACGAGATAAAGGGTTTCAATCTCGTCGCACATCACATACAGCAATTCACTTGTCAGCGGTTGAGCCTGGTCTTTCATCTGGAACCGAGGGACGTTCCCCTGAACATCGGTGCTGTCGCCAAGTTCCCACTGCAGGAACAGACAGCGACTGTCGCCCCCTTCGAGAAAAACAGGGGCTTCAACAGAGACTGAAACGAGATCGGCCTGCTTTTTTACAGAGGGTTCCTGTCGCCCGACACGCACCTCATTGAGGTGAAGGCGAAACTGGTCGTGCTGACCGGCCGGGAGAAGACTGGTCCCAAGCAGAAGCTGGTGATCTTTCATTTTTCGTGAATCGACCTGAAATGTCCCCTGGGACAGAGGGATCCATACCCCATCGTGGAGAACGTCCACCCCGGAGAGGGTCAAAGAAAGATCGGCCATGGAGGATCCGGATGTTTCCAGATAAAGGGTCACCAAGGCCTGATCGGGGTCTGGCAGCACGAATGCCGAAGGCGTGTTGGAAACAGAGGGCTGACAACCGGCAAGGCCGAGCGCCAAGGCCACCAGGCCAATGAGGAAGAAGACTTCGCGCAAACGGGTCATGGTTCACATCCTGCTAAATGAAAAAATCCTAGAATTTGCCACTTCCGTGGGTATGACATCCATTGGTGTTGCAGGCGCCTGAAAGCTTATGTGTGTCGGCCGAATGGCAGGCCGTACAGAATTCGTACCACTCCCCCGTTACGGTAATCATGATGCCGGATTTGCCGTTAACCGTGGTCCTCAGCAATGATCGGTTCTCCGACCCGTGAGGTTCATGACAGTCCAGGCAGGACAAAACGAAATTGGTC
>QKGY01000260.1 GCA_003250235.1 Desulfuromonadaceae bacterium | reverse complement strand
CGCCAAAAAGGTTGCCAGCCGTGCCATGGAAGCGGTTGCCGAACTGAACATCGAACATCGCGCCTCGGCCATCAGCCCGGCAGTCACCCTCAGCCTGGGAATCGCCTGCATGATGCCCCACCCCGATGTCTCGCAAGAAGAACTGATCGCCAACGCCGACAAGGCCCTGTACGAATCCAAAGAACAGGGGCGAAACCGACTCACGGCCGTCGCAGCCTGACCCCAGGGTTTTTCCCGCCGTTAACTCTCTGTATCGGGAAAGCGTACCTGCTCCCCCGCCGGGGTACGGATGAGCAATTCCTGCCCCACCCTCTCGACATAGTCCGGCGACACCGGCACCTTCCCTTTGCCACCAGGCAGATCGATGACGTAATGCGGGATTGCCAGGCCGGAGACCCGGCCACGTAACGCTTCGAGAATCGCAATCCCCGTCGCCACCCCAGTCCGGAAATGGCCCGTGCCGCGCACCAAGTCCATCTGATGCAGGTAGTAGGGCCTCACCCGTATCTTCAGCAATCCCCTCAACAGCTCCGTCATCACAGCCGGATCGTCGTTGACCCCTCGCAGCAAAACCGTCTGGTTACCGAGGACCACCCCGGCATCGGCCAGACGACGGCAGGCTTCGGCCGACTCCGGGGTAATCTCCGTCGGATGGTTGAAGTGGGTGTTGACATACAGGGGGTGAAAGCGGCGCAACAACGCACAGAGATTTTCGGTGATCCGTTCCGGCAGGGTAACCGGTACCCGCGTGCCGATCCGAATGATCTCGACATGGGGGATAGCCCGAAGCCTTTCGAGAATATCCTTGATCAGGAGGTCACTCATCATCAGCGGGTCGCCCCCGGAAAGGATGACATCGCGCACCTGGGGGGTTCTCTGAATATAGGTGATCCCATCCAGAACATCATTGAAGGAAACCCGCATAGAAGGGCAACCGACCTTACGCTTGCGGGTGCAGAACCGGCAGTAGGTGGCACAGGTTCCCGAAACCAGAAACAGCACGCGATCCGGGTAACGATGCACGATACCGGGAACCGGTGAGAGCGCTTCTTCAGCCAGGGGATCGACCAGGGAATCCTCATCGTCAAGTTCGGCAGGGTCGGGAACGCATTGCCGCCAGATCGGATCGCCAGGTTCCTGGATCAGGCTCAGGTAATGGGGGGTGATCCGCATGGGGTAACGGGCAACAACAGCCTCCAGAGCGGCCGGGTCGATAGCGAAGCGCTCGGCCAGAGTCTGGGGAGTGGTCACGGATTGCTGAAGGCTTTGTTGCCAGAGTTCCATGGGACAGCATCTTTCCTGAAGCGATGGGTGCTCAGCCGCCACATCGCGGTTTTACTCTTTCCTGTCAGCGTCCCCCCTGAGAGGTTGACACCGCAAAATACAGGAAAAGGGCGCCTCCTACCGGAAGCGCCCCTATTTGATCGATCCGAACCGGACTCTCGCCCGGAATTAGCGACGCAACACCTTGATCACCGCCGAGAAATCCTCTTCGCCCCGACCGTCCTTGAGCGCCTGTTCGTAGACTTTGAGAACCGCATCGTTGGCGGGCAGTTGCAGCTTTGCCTTGTCCGCCACATCCTTGACGATCTGCAGACCCTCATAAACATACTTGAGAGCCAGATTGCGGGAGAAATCGCCCCGTGAGATGGAACGTCCCTTGGAATGCAGCAGCGGAGAAGCGACGCCACCCGAGTCCAGCACCTCAAGAATCCGGTCGGCACTGAAGCCCAGTTTTTCACCGAACACCAGCCCTTCGGCCAGACCTTCCACCAGCTGGGCCTGTACAAGGTTGACCACAAACTTCATGCGGGTGGCCGAGCCGACCTCGCCGATATGGATAATGTTCAACGCAAAATAGGAGAAAGGCTCGCGACAGCGTCCGAGCAGGGCCGGATCGCCGCCGGTGAGAACGGTGAGAAGTCCGTTGGCTGCATGTTCCTTCGTTCCCCACACGGGCGCCTCCAGAAACATGACCCGACGACTGGCAGCCTCTTCGGCCAGCTCGAGAGTGGTCTCCAGGCTGTGGGTCCCCATATCCACCAGAATCGTGCCGGGATCAATCCCCTTCAGAAAGCCCTTCTCAGCAGAAAGCGCCGCTTCCCACTCTTCTTTTTCTGGGAGAATGACAATGACCAGGTCCTTGCCCTTGGCCGCTTCCATCGCATTCGCAGCCCCATTGGCGCCGCGTTTGACCAGTTCGCTAACCGCTTCCGGATTATTATCATAAACGGTCAGGTTGTAGTTCCCCTTCATCAGGTTGATCGCCATATACCTGCCGACCGTCCCGAGCCCGACAAATCCAACCTCTTTGATCATGGAAATCCTCCTAATTCACTGATTCAAGTGCATCGACAAGTCAAAAAAGTGTAAGTAACCCGTATATTATACTCAGTTTG
>QKGY01000071.1 GCA_003250235.1 Desulfuromonadaceae bacterium | reverse complement strand
CAGTTCCTGGTCGAACGCGTCGAGCAGGATATTCGACAGCAGGGGCGATAAGGGGCCGCCCTGCGGTGTCCCTTCCACCCGCTGCGATACCAGCCCGCCTTCGAGTACTCCGGCTTGCAGGTACCGTCGGATGACCACCAGAACCAGCGGGTCTTCCACCTTGCGGGCGAGTCGCGACATGAGGATGTCCTGGTTCACCCGGTCGAAGAACTTCTCCAGGTCGATATCGACCACCCAGCGCTTGCCGTCGGCCACGTGCCGACGGGCGGCTTTGACCGCCTGCCAGGCGTTCCGTCCGGGACGATACCCGTAGGAACTCTCGGAGAACTCCGGATCGAACAACGGCGTCAGCACTTGATGCAGCGCCTGCTGAATGAGCCGATCAACAACGGTGGGGATCCCCAGCTTCCTTGTCCCCCCGGTGGGCTTGGGAATCTCCACTTCCCGTACCGGTTGAGGTTGATACGTCCCGTTCCGCAGTTCTTCCTTGAGGGTCGGCCACCTTTCTTTGAGAAAGCCCCGTAGCTCGCCCACCGTCATCCCGTCGATGCCGGGGGCGCCCTTGTTGCCTTCCACACGGTTAAGGGCCGCCATCATGTTCGGGCGACTGACCACTTCTTCCATCAGCCCCCTTTCCGCTTCCGTCCAGGAACGTCCTCTTGTTGCCGTGACGTTTGATGCACCGCCGCCATGCTCTCGCGACTTCCGGTCGCTACCCTCCGGCACGGCCCCCGACCTCTCAGCCAAGGCGTCTGCTTCTCCTATCGTCATCGAAACTCAAGCTCCCTGTCCGACGCCTCGTGTTCGGTCCTTTATCGAATGGTCAGTCCGACTCCTATGGCCTCTGCTGACTTCTGACCACCCTTCCCGGCACCTTCCGATGCCGGTAGCACGAGGCAGGCGGACAGACCTCCCAGGGCAAGACGCGTGACCTTCCTCCCAGATACACGCCGCATCTACCGCCCCACCCTCCCGGATGACTATCGGGCTTTGAAGAGCATTGCCTCCTCGCCCGGATGAGACGGCCTCCTATGCGATTCCTGTTCGTCGGGCTGGGATTTTGCCTGCGGCTTCCTTCAGATTCCACCTCGCGATGGACACCCTTGCCGTTCAGCTAGCGGTTCCCGCCATCAGGGTCCGCAGGGGACTTGCGCCCCAAGTCATCCGGTTATCACCACAATGACCTGAACAGAGCCCGCCAAGGCACTTCGCGCCATGCCTGGCGCACCAAAAGCAAAGCCGTCCACGGGTCTGCCCCGGAACGGCTTTTGACAGCTCAACGACAATGATTTTTTTACTTCTTACCCATCTCCACTTATTCAACTTATTCAATATACATTCAAATCAAGAGGGAGGACGTTACTGTAAACGGGTCTGGCCAACAACTCAAGGTTTGACCCCCACATGAACCGTGGAAATGCCGAAGGTCAGTTCGTGGTAGACGACCTGGGTGAAGCCGGCGTCTTCCATCATTTTTTTGAAGGTTTCCTGATCGGGGAATTCGAGGACCGAGTCGGGCAGGTATTGGTACGCACTGCGTTTGGAGATCAGGCCGCCGATCCAGGGGAGCACCTTGCGGAAGTAGAAATAGTAGAGCTTTTTGAAGAGCTTGCTTTTGGGATTGGAGAATTCGAGAATGACCGCTTTGCCGCCCGGTTTGAGTACCCGGCACATTTCCCGGAGCCCGGCGGGCCGGTCGACGACATTGCGGATACCGAAGGCGATGGTGACGCCGTCGAATTGTCCGTCGGGATGGGGCATGTCTTCGCAGGGGGCGGTGACCAAGGTGATCCGGTCTCGATAGGGAGACGCGGCGATCTTTTCCTGGCCGATTTTCAACATGCCCGGAGTCAGATCGGCGCCGACAATGGTCAGAGACGGGGGCGACTGCTTGGCGACCTCAAGGGCGACATCCCCGGTGCCGGTGGCGACGTCGAGAATTCTGCCGTTTTCGGGAAGGTTCAACTGACTCACGGCAAAGGTTCGCCAGCGGCGGTCGATGCCGAGGGAGAGCAGGCGGTTGAGCAGATCGTAACGGGGAGCGATGGCATCGAACATGTCGCGGATGCCCCGCCCTTTTTCGGAAAGATTGAACATGGATTCACCTCATAATTTACAAAGGACTCGGCAGGCGGTCGAAAAAATTTGCAGGTCGGTGGGCGGGATCATTTCGCGAAATCTCAACAAATCAGGTCTGCGCCTCGTTTTCCCCCCGGGTTTGCGCCTTGCCTTCCGAGTTCCCCATGATGTTTTTCAACCGTCTGCGGACGGGAACTTTTAACACATCCGACGCCGGACTGTCAGCAAAAAAGCCTTTTGCCTTCGGGATGAAGGGTCTATACTGGCCGCCATCAACCGGACCGCACCGGCCTTTCAGGAGCAACAATGCTGCCGATCATCGTTACCGC
>QKGY01000346.1 GCA_003250235.1 Desulfuromonadaceae bacterium | reverse complement strand
GACCCCGGCGATGTGTCCGGCGGCGATGTCGAGCGACCCAGAATCCAGGCGTACCGTACCCGTATGGCCGCTGTTGGCGTTACGGCCGGTCCATTCGATCCGGCTTTTTTCGATGTCGATGAGATAACGGCCTTCGGCCAGAAGGTATTGCGTGCCGGGGTCATCGATCGCGGCGGCGGCAGTGCCGTGCAGCTGCAGTCCGGCCTGGCGCCAGACGTCGAGTCCTCCTTTGAGCACGGCGAGATCGCTGTAGCCGGCGCGGGCCAGCTTGTCGGCTGCCACGAACGCTTCCCGGCTGGTCTTGCCGGACCCGTAGAGGACGATGGGGGTGTTTTTATCGGTGGTGATGGTTTCGACCTGCTGGAGAAAGGTGACTTCGTACACGCAGGCGTTGGCGGAACCGGGGAGATGGCGCCGGTCGAAATGGTCCCGGGGGAGGATATCGATGATCAGCAGTCCGGGATTGTCGGAGGCCTGCCGTTGCAGCTCAGCGGGCAGGACCTCCCGGAATGGCGTGGTTTCCATAGGTGGCTCCTTTGGCTAAAGGCTTTGCTGCCATTATCCCACACCTGCGGGATGATCGCCATTCGCGGCCCCTGTCAGGTCGTGAACAGCGGAGACTCCGGCGACAGCTGGTTTTCAGCAGGCAGGGGCGGTACCATAAGGACAGGAACGTCTGGGAAAGGGGATCCCCATGAACATTTCGCCCGAAACGGAGATATCCGGGGCTCCGGATCATCTGAAAGCCCTCCTGAGGCATTTTGCCGATCTGCGCGACGGCACCCACGGCGCGGGGGCCGTCAGCCGCGCCGACAAGGAAGCCTTGTATGTCGCCGCCGTCGGTTTTCTCGAACCTTTTGCGCGACAGGTGCTTGAGGCGATAAACGCGACCCTGCTGTTGGGCCGCGGCGTCATCACGGCCTCTGGGGTCACGCGCGCGCCGGATGGCGGGCTGAGCGCACTCTGGCGCCTGAGCTGGTCCGAGCAGGTGCGGGCCGGCGTTTCGCCGGTGACTCTGGAAGCCTTCTTCGGCAGCGGCTTTCATCATCCGCATCTGCGCGGCGCCACCGTCGGGGTCTGGCCCCTCAACGTCTTCAGTGAAGCTGACGCGGCGGCCGAGCTTGCGACCCTGCGGGCCATCGCGGCCGCCGATCTGCATAACCTGGTGTTCCAAAGCAGCTACCGCATTATTCCGGCCATGGTTTGTGTGTGAAGACGGCGGTGTGGAATGCGATTCTTATTGAGGTGTCGTTGATGGATTTTGCGGACGGCGGGACGTGGCGTTCGTGGCTGCCATTATTAGAGTGGATGAATTTTCACATAAAAAACGTAGGTAATGAAAATGTATTCTTGAATTTGAAGAGTGAAATAGTATATTTTAGCTAACGTCGGGTGAAACAAGCTTTTTATTGATATACCGACTGCGCGAGGGTCGTGATTCGGCCTTGGTCGGGTACATCATGGATGGCTCTTCATTTATGGGAGCGAGTACCCGATAGCGTATACGGTAAGGTATCTCCGGGGCGGAGACAGAGTCCGGTGGGGTGTGTGTTCATAGAAGGTTTGACGGATACAGGCGTGATTGCAATGTGGGCGTTTGAATGGTGTGCGATGCGAGAGTTGTCATGAGAAAATTACTCCTGTTTTCCGTGCTCGCTCTTGGCGGGTACTTGGGGACCCGGTACAGCTTAGCCCTCGGTTTTAATATCCACTTTCTTTTCGGCAGCATCTTCGGAATCCTTGCGACAACGATCCTCGGCACGGGATGGGCTGTCGCCGTGACGGCGATCGCTTCGAGTTATACCTTTGTTCTTTGGAATCACCCTTATGCGATTATCATCTTTTTGGCCGAGATCCTCTGGGTCAGCTTCGCGTACCATAAAAGACAATCCAATATCCTTTTCAGCGATACCCTGTACTGGTGTTTTCTGGGTGTCCCGCTCGTTGCCCTATTTTATGCGGGGGTCATGCACCTCGGTTACCAATTTACCGTGGTTGTGGCGATCAAACAGGCTGTCAACGGCGTCTTCAACGCCTTGGTCGCCAATATACTGATCAACCATCTTCAACTGTTGCCCCGTTTTCAGTTCTCGTCTCCTCCCCCGAAAACCAGCTTTTCCAAAATACTCTTTCAGTGGCGTTGTTCCTGATGGTTCCGACCCTGGTCATCATGTCTTTTGACAATTATCGCCAGATCGAAGCAACGAAAAAAGCCCATGTCGACTCCGTCCTGCTGGAGTCCAAAAAAGCGGAACAGGTTCTGGAACGGTGGCTCAATGAGCATATCAATGCAGCGCGCGTCATTGCGGAACTCGGCCTGGAATACCCGTTAAAACCTTCGGAGGGTTTGCAAAAAGAGCTGGCTCGAATCCATACCCTGTTTCCAGATTTTCATAATGTTTTTCTGGGAGATGCGCAAGCCAGGACCCTCGCGTTTGACCCTCCGGTCAACGAGCGGGGGGAATCGACCATCGGCATCGAATTTTCCGACCGGGGATGGTTTAAGGCGCTGACGCAGACGAAAAATCCCGTGGTCTCCGACGTGTTCATGGGGCGCGGCGGCGTATTCCAGCCGATATTTTCGATCAGCGTCCCCTTGATCCGCAATGGGCAAATCCTCTGTTTCGGTTTGGGGGCAACCAATCTCGATAAACTCAGGGAACTCCTGGTCCGTCAATCGAATATGCGTATTTCTTTGATCGACCAGAGCGGCCATGTCATTATCAGCAACGCCGACCGGCGCAGTCCCTTACAGCAAATTCCCGATACCTCGGAAACTCTTAGGTTTCCGACCTCCTCTCCCGAAGTTTTTATTCAAACACCGAAAAAGCAAACGAATATCAGCAGCATGAAAATCTGGCAGAATGCTTTTTTCGTGTCGAAGCGACCCGTTCCCAACACAACCTGGTCTTTGCTGATCGAGTCTCCTGTCGACTCTCTTCAGCAAAAGTTATACGCCAGCTCCATTCAGAGTTTCGCCCTGGTTTCCTGTCTTTTTGTCGCTGCCTTGGGATTGGCGGTGCTGCTGAGCCGGATTCTGGGAAAACCTTTGACGAGCATCACGCAAATATCTTTCGATTTGCCCCAGAAAATTGAAAAGGGCAGTTCGATGATCTGGCCCAAAACGACCATCAACGAATTGTCGCACCTGGTTGTTAATTTCCGGGTGATGGCGGATGCGTTGGGCGGACGCATGCGGGACATCCATGAGAACAATTTGACCCTTGAACAGACCGTCGCAAGCCGGACGCAGGAGCTGGTGCAAAGCCGGGAAAAGCTTGCCAATATCCTGGAAGCAGCGCCTATCGCCCTGGGTTGGTCAAATGGTCGCGGCCAGGTCGAATATGTAAACAGGAAGTTTGTCGAGAGTCTCGGCTATGAGCGGCAAGACATTCCCACCGTCGACGCGTGGATGGAGAAAGCCTTTCCGGATACGGGTTACCGGAGGCAATTTTACTGGAAGTGGCAATCGGAGATCAGGCGAGCCAAGGAGAGCACCGGAGAACTCAACCCCTTTGAAATCCGGATCACCTGCAAGAACGGTTCAGAGAGGGAGATGGTCCTCGAAGGTGTCCTGGTTCAGGAACATCTTCTGGTCTTTTTCAGCGACATCACCGAGCAAAAAAAATTACGTCACCAGCTGGAGTTTCAGGCGACTACGGATGAGCTGACGGGCATGATCAACCGGCGCCAGTTCTTCAGCGTGTTGAAGGTGGAACTTGGCCGGTCCCTTCGATTCAGCCGCCCCCTATCCATTGCCATGATTGACATCGACCATTTCAAAGCCATCAATGATACGTATGGACATCCGGTTGGTGATCAGGTTCTGAAAATGTTCGCAAACCTGTGCAAGCAATCGATTCGTGAGATGGATGTGCTGGCTCGCCTGGGTGGCGATGAGTTTGTCTTGCTCTTTCCGGAAACCACGCGAAAAGAAGCATTGGATGTTACGGAACGCATCCGGATTGCCGTAAAGGAGTGCCCCGTCGAGGTTGGCGATACAATCATCCACCTTACTATCAGCGCGGGTATCGCGCAATTCAAGGGCGCTCAGGAAACCGATGTCGGCTTAATGGCCCGGGCCGACCAGGCTCTTTATCAGGCCAAAAGTTCCGGCCGTGATGACGTTTTTGTGGACGCCGTTTAGGCGCTTGGCGGCAAAGGGTTTATCCGAACGGCATGACCGGTTTGATGCCCCCTGAGAAATTACGGTAGTGTGTCGCTCCATAAAGGGTTCAAACGGAAAACGGGCCAGCGAAGAGATCGCTGGCCCGTTTTCCGTTTGCTCCTTGGCTCAATAGGAGCGAAGCGTTTAACCGTTTCTGAAGAAATAGTTAAGAAGGAAAGTCTGCATTTCCGCCAAAGCCAGGTTCGAGGCATCGGGCATAACTTCCAGAAGGCCGGTTTGGATGGCCGAGGTGACCCTGCTGATGGCCGTGTCGGCGCTGAGATCGACCGAAGGCAGCGTGCCGTCGGTGGGCAGGGTCGGCAAGGTTCCGAGCTGATCCACGGGACTGTTGGCATAGGCGTCGGACAGACTATCGAGGACGGGGGAAACGTAGGGTTCGATGACTGCCACCAGTTGGTAGGGGCTGCGGATATTATGAGCCAGCTGCACGTTGATTGTTTCCTTTGAAAAGCCGGTCGTCGGGTCGACGGCGGCAGGGTTCACCACCGCCGTGCTGCTGCTGCCTGAACCGTCCCCACCGCAACCCGCAAGACTGATCATTATCAGTGCGCCCAGTAAAAGGGCTATGGTTTTGAGTTGATAGGTCATAGTTTCTCCTCAATTATTGCTCTTGATAGACACGGCTGACGAATGTGACGAAATGCCGGGTTCTCCACACCCGGTTGACCCGATTGCGGGCTTCTCTCAACCGATTGGCGTAGACGTTGTTCGTCTGCAGCCACTCGGGGTCGACAACCCGGTCGAAGAAATCATAGAAGTTTTCCTCGTCGGGAGAGAGGTAGACCGTCTTCCATTTGTAGTAGTCGACCTTGCCCGGAGTCACCGGGTTGAGTTCCCCATCGAGGATGCCGCGTCCTTCCACATCGCATTCGACGCCCAGTCCGAAGGCTTGGCCGGTTTCTTCGCTCTTGTTGAAATCGACCGAGACATGCCCTCCCGCCAGGGTGTTGATCTCATAACTGCCAAAGATGGCGTCTCCCAGAGAGACGCCGGCCATTCCCTGGAAACTGAACGAGCCGCCGAGGCTTTCGCTGGCGGAATTGGCGTACGAAACCTCCTTGGCCCGTTTACCCGCCGTTGCCGTCCAGTCGTATTCGTTGATGATGTTGCGCATCGAAATGCTGTCGAGATCGGGAACGCTCTGGAAAGCGTTCGAGTCGTAATTTTTGTAGAATGCCCGGATGCGTGCCTGTTTGTTTTTTATTTTCTTTTCAAGATCCGACAGCTCGTCATCGCGGTAATAGCTCCCCTTTTCTCCCGCTTCCAGTTCGGTCCAGTCTTCGTCGTTGTTAAACCCGACGCGGCCGTCAAGGGTGCCGTTTTTGACGTAGTGGTCATTGATGACGAAGGATGTCAGATACTCTTCTTCCGAATCGGCGATGGGGATGACCTGGTAACTGAAGACCCGGTCGCTCCCTTCGAGGAAGAGGGCGTAGATGTCGGCTTTTTTGGCTTTGATCAGGGCGATGCCGGTGTTGTAGGGATCCCATTGTCCGGTGTTGCTGTTCCATTTACCGGTGATCCCCTGGCTCATGGCAATCGTTTCAACGCTTTCCGAGCTGGCCGTGTTTTCGGAGAGAAATCCGTAGCTTGACTCGACGCTGTAGGCAAAGGCGCCGATGTTTCCGTCGCTGGAAAAATCAAAGCCCCAATCCTTGCTCTGCGTGTACTGCTGGGTGACGGAGGTTGCCGTGTTGATCTCTACCGAGGAAATTCCGCTGTAGTCGTCGGACTCCGTCAGGTTTTCCTTGGGAACCGGGGGAGCCCCCTCGATATAGCCGACCAGAGTAGAGTCGATGAGTTCCTGGCCGATATATTTGAGGTCGAGATTCCCGGTCTGATCGCCGTTGTAGACAACCAGTCCGGACGAGGTCATGAACGCGTAGGCGCACTTCATGCGACCGACCAGGTTCCCTTTGCTGTCGTATCCGTACGAACCGTATTCGGCAGCCGTGCTGTTGATGGTGATCGGGGTTTCATAATAAAAAAGCGGGTTGCGGGCATAGGTCGTCGATGATGTCCCGTGACCCCACCACTCGCCTTCGCCGCCTGTCACCTGGGACGATTCGTCCGAGCCGTAGGTCAGCCATTTATCGCTCAGGGTGTCGTAGACCATGGACCACTGCTCTTCGTGTTTGAACATCAGGTGAAGAAACCCGTCGGCACTTTCGAAGACATAGGGGGTATCCTCGGCAACTTCCGCCAGCTGGCTGGTGAAGGTGTAGGCCGGCGCCTCATCGCCGCAGGCCGGATCGGAGTAGGCCGCACGAACATCTGCGGTTGCCAGGCTGGAGACCACCCCGAGGCCCGAGACCGCCATGTCGACATCCACCATGCTGGAGTTTTCTTCCGAGGCCGTCGAGGTCGGAACGATCAATTTGATCCGCTGGCTGCCTTTGACGATTTCATTGTCGCAGGTGAGCTGATTGGCATAGACCGTGGCCGTTGGCCCTTTGGAAAACCATCGGCCGGTATAGCCCAGACTTGCCGCCGAAAAGGTTTTATGAACAATGCCGGGAATATCGGCCGTGCCCGTGGTGCCGTCGTCCTTCTCGTACGTGATCGTTTCGTCGGCATCGCTCAGGAGCCCCTCGAAATAAACACGACGGCTATCGCTGTCGCAGGTGTCCTGTTTGGCGCGACGAACCGAAAAGAGATGCATGTCGCTGGTGTATTTGTCCAGGGCAAAGATCTGCCAGCGCTGTTCGTTGGGCAGGCTTGTCGGCGTGATCACCACCGTAAAATCGCCGACCTTGACGTTGGCATTCCACAACCCCCACAGCTGAAGGCTCGGCTCGTAGAAGGGGTTCTTGTCCATGTCTTCAAATCCCGGAGAATCATAACTATCCGGATCGCTTTCGCATTTCAGGCCGGAACGCTGAAAGCGGATATCGTAAACCCGGTTCAGTTCGCCGGTAAAACGGTCCAGAACGTAGCGGTCGATGTAGATGAATCCCTCCTCCGAGGCACGGAAGAGATAGAGATACTGCCCGTCGCTGACGAGGTGAAAGGCGGCGGTTTGAATCCCCGCCGTGTCGTAGGCGTAACCGATAGGGGATTGATACACGGTGTCCTGGACGGAGGTGTCGCTGCTTTCCTGCGGCAACGCCAGGGGCGCCGGTGCCGACCAGCTCTCGTCGTCGGCCATCACGCTGTAGTGGAATCCCTTCCGGTCGTCATCGAGCATCACCATGACCACGTCACCCAGGTGACGGAGCATTTCCACGCGCTCCGGCGTGCTGACGGAGGCAAACGTACCCAGGGTTTTCGTGGCGTCTATTTCGATGGGACTGTCGAAGTGCAGATTGTCGGAGGGGATTCCTATGGTGGCGGTAAGGTCCTGGACCGAGGATACGAGGATTTCCTGAGGCCAGTCGGAATCCAGGTGCCCGACGGCGAGCCCCATGCCGGCGTTGAATTCGGAGTTGTTCGTAGGGCCGTTGGTCCAGGTCGACCAGTTGTCGGTCCAGCCATCCGTTCCCAGGTTGTAGCCGAACATGTAAGCATACTTGTTGTTGCCTGTCGGGTCGTCCATTAAGGATAAAACCAGTTCAGGGGCCGGGTTGTCGTCGATGTTGACCAGTTCGGCGCCCAGTCCCTGCACGCTGCTGGGGTGCCAGTCCGAGCGTACCTGCATCCGGTCGCTGATGCTGTCCGGATATCCGTACTGATCCAGGTTCCACATGATCACGTAATAGAAATTGTCGCCGCCGTCCGTCGCATCATCGGCCCAGACCACCAGCACGTCCATCAGGCCGTTGCGATCCAGATCCCAGACGCCGGATCCGGCGTAGTCGGTGTAATAGCCGACATGGATGCTGTCTTCCACCCGCCGGCCGCTCCAGCCGTGGGTAACATTGCCGTCGGCATCGAGGTCCCAGCCGATATTGTAGCGGACGTTGTTTTCGCCATCCGGATTGTCGATGGTAACCAGGATCAGATCGGGAATGCCGTTCTGATTGATGTCGGCGACCGAAAGCCCCATTCCGGAAGTCAGGTTGCCGGGGGAGTAACCGGTGTCGATCACGTTCCCCCAGACGGTCGTGGCGGCATTGTCCACATTTTTGGCGACCCGGTAATAAATCTGGTCGGCGGTGTTGACGGAATCGACCCACCCGACGATATACTCAGGCCGAGGGTCGTCATCCAGATTGACCAGGGTCGCTCCGCTCCCGGACGTGTTGGTGGAAAGGGTGAAATCCGTGAGCGCCAGTGACGGCTGTGCAAAAAGACAAGACAGGCAAAAAAACAGCAGACTTTTGTTTACTGCCCTCCACATAGCAACCTCCGCATAAAAAACCTCCTGAAAAATTGGCTGTACGCCGGATAAAAAGGGGTGTCCGGTTTGGATAAGAGGATGCACAGACGGGTTTGGAAGTTCTCAGGTACATCCGACCGGGAACCGGACTGGATTACCTTCAACTTTACGGAGGAGGACGGTTACAAAACCATCACAATAGCGGGTTAAGAAATTACAATCCGGTCACAAAAGGAGGAGGTGGGGCGGGTATTGCGCTCTGTCAGCGTGGCGCGACGAACGGGTTCTCTCAGTCAAGACGGTAACCGAACCCCGGTACGGTTTTGACGAGATTCTTGTCTGGGAGTTTCCGCCGCAAACGCCAGACCAGGGTTTTGATGCTGGTTTCGCTGACGTTGGCTGCCGGCCAGATCTGGGCACTGAGGGTTTCGCTGCCCACCACTTTGCCCCGCTCCCGAATGAGAATATCCAGAAGCAGGGCTTCGTGGGGCGTCAACTGGATGCTGTGATCTTCTGTTGAAAAGCGCCCGGTCGTCATGTCGAGTGAAAAACCAGGGTTCGAAGAGGGCTGAGCCGGGGGATCCTGTTGCCTGGCGTGGTTGAAAAGGGCGGTTTCGATGGTGGCAACCACGGTGCGGTCGGTAACCGGTTTGACGAGGAATCCCGCGGGGTGGGTCTCCTGTGCTTTTCCTACCATCGTGCGATCCCCGAAGGCGGTCAGATAGACCAGAATGAAGGGGCCCAGCTGCCGCATCTGCAGGGCCGTGCTGATGCCATCCGTTTCCCCCTTGAGCTGGATGTCCATGCAGACCAGATCGGGCTGATGGTTTTTGAAATGCTCGATCGCCTCGTTTCCCGTCCGCGCCAGGCCGACAACCTGATACCCCTCTGCTTCAAGGACGTCTTTGAGATAATGGGCAATCAGCAATTCGTCTTCGACGACCAGGATCTTTATCATGGATTATTCCTGCCCCTCCGGGATGGTCAACTGCCAGCTCGTCCCTGCTTCCTGGCGTAATACCTCGATGTGGCCGTTCAGCTGTTCCGTCATGATTCTCACGAGCCGCATGCCCAGATGTTCCCGGTTGTCTTCGGCGAGTCCGCACCCGTCGTCACGGACACTCATGACCAGCCTTGCGGCCTCATGTTTAAAGGCGAGTTCGATGGTCCCCCCTTGGTCCGGTGAGGGAAACGCATGCTTGAACGCGTTGGTTACAAGTTCCGAGGCGATCAGCCCGCAGGATGTCAGCACATCCATGGGGAGCTCGATCGAGTCGGAAAAACAGTTCAGGGTAACCGGCCCGCCGGGAAAGGCGTAGGCATCTTTAAGACTCTCCGTCAAACGCAGCAGATAATCCCGCGCGTTGACTCGCGCCAGGTTCTCGCTGGTGTTGAGAAGCTCATGCACGAAGGCCATCGACCGGATCCTGCTCTGCGCCGCTTTCAATTCCGAGCGGATATCCGTCGAGTTGTCGGCTTGACGAATCTGGAACCCGAGCAAGCTTTCGACAATAGCCAGGTTGTTTTTTACCCGATGATGGATTTCCTTGAGCAGGACCTCTTTCTCCTGCAGAGAAGTCGTCAGCCGTTCGGTGCGTATCCGGACGGTGTCCTCCAGCTCGTCCCGCAATTTAACCAGGCTGCGATTGTGCTCGCTGATGTGGGCGATCAGTTGATTCTGGGCCGTCTCCTTCTGGTCGTAAAGGACGTTGATGCGGTTGGCCAGGGCAAAGGAAAGGAGCATGGTTTCGGCAATCGAACCGGCCAAAAACGTGAAATTGACCACCGGACTTGCCGGAAGCAGCCCGAACCTTCGCAGGGAAAACATGCCGACGCCGCTGATGAACAGCCCGAAGGCCACGATAAAGTAGCGGGCCGAGGGATCGTCGTGGTAGCGCAGCGCGTGGACGGCGGTGATTGCGATCAGCGCCAAAAGGGGAAGCAGAACGCAGAACAAGGGCAGGGTGCCCGGATTGTCCGCCAGCGCGGCATACGCAGCCACGCCCACAAGGGCCCCTTGAAACCCCTGGTAAAGACGATTCAGGCGCGGCAAGCGTTCCCGGGTCTGCAAAAAATTCTGCACGAATTTGATCGAAGCCAGAATCGCCAGGCAGAAGGTAAAGATATTCAGGTGGCTATTCAGCCAGTCGCTCCCATGCAACAGGAACTCATGGAAAAATTCATAGTGCGCGGCGACATTGGCGGCCACGGCAAGCGTGAACAGAACGTAGTACAGATAACGTCTGTCGCGCAGGGACAGGAACAGGAAGAAATTGTAGACCGCCATGGCCAGCATGACCCCGAAGTACCCGCCGAAAAAGAAACGGGCCCGATGGTCTTGGGCGAAGTAGTGATCGACCGTGACCATCCGGGCGTTGACGGTGGTGCCGTCGCGGGAGCGAAGACGTAAGAATACCGTGGCGTCGCCTCTGTCGTCGAAGGAGACCGGAATCAGGCTGTCGCGATGCGGATAAGGCTTACTCCACAGAGAAATGCCCCGGCCTTTATGGATCTGGTCCCACTGACCGTCAATCCGTTGATAAGCATCCACTTCATCCAGATAGGGGATACCGATAGCGATCAGCCAGTGACGAGCCGGCGATTGACTCTCGTGCGCCTGAACCTTGGCCCAGATCGTATCGTCGGTATAGCCGAAATTGAACATGGAGCCCAACGGCGAAAAGGCCTGGTGGACGACCTGATCAAGGGGCATGGTTCCGGAAGGGTCGCGAAAAATGGTGACGAACGGTTCGATGGCCTGCTCGCTGCCATGTGAAGCTTCCCCGCAGATGTTGCCGCACAGGCTCCATGGGAGAGAATGACGGAGGGGATCAGTAAGATAATAAATAAAAGAGATCGCAATGGAACTCGCAATTCGGGGTGTTTCCCGTCGGATAGAATGAGAATTTCCTTAACGGGTCGATAGTAATGGATGGCGGAGACCATTTCAAACAGGAATTGAGGTGAATGCATCAAAAGTTGTTGCAGAGGCCGTCGGCCATGGCGGCGTCTTGACTGGCTGCGATGTCGCGAGATTTTGGCATCGCTCCTCCCCTGCCCCTCATACCATGCATGGTAAATCGTGTGCCTCTCTTGTATTTGCATCGGCCGGTGATAAAGGAAATATTAAAGACGCCGACTATCTTTTTTCTCGTCTTTTGCCTCTCTGGCTTTCTTGCAAATCCGGTTGTCAAACGGTTTCGTATTGTCTCAGCGGCGGGATTGCGGGGTTGACTCCGAACAAATCCTGGAGGAGGACACATGAAAAGATTGGCGGTCTTGGCAGGGATCATCGGGTTTTTGGCAGGCTGCGGCGGCGGGGGTGGCGGTGGAGGAGGCGGGGAGCCCGTCGCTCCGATCCTCTCCAATTTTTTCTATGCCCCCACGGCCGTCTATGTCAATGACGGCGGCGGGACGACAACCCTTGGGGGGAGTTTCGACTTTTACGATCCCAACGGGGATCTGGCATCGATGACGATAGCGGTTTACGACTCATCCCAGACCCTGATCGATTTCCTCACCGACCCCTTTACCGACGCTTCGGGGGTGACCAGCGCGACGATTCAGATTATCGGTCAGGTCGATACGACGGTGATCGACGTTTTTACCGTGCAGATTTACGTGACGGATGCTTCCGGGCTGCAATCGAATGTGATCGAGGGGAGTTTCAGGGTCAGCGCGTTTCCCTGGGCGGACAAACCGGCGATGCCGACCCCGCGCACGGGATATGCCGCGGCGGCTCTGGGAGGCGAGATCTATGTGGTGGGCGGCGAAGGGTATGATTTTGCCGGCTACGATTTCGACCCGCTCGCCACGGTGGAAATCTATGCCCCGCTGACCAACAGCTGGCGTACGGGAACGGCGATGCCGACGGTTCGAAAGTCGCCCGTGGCGGCCGTGGTCAATGGGAAGCTGTACGTGATCGGCGGCACCAGCCTCCTTCAGCCCGGGGGGATGTCGACAGTGGAAGAATATGACCCCTCCGCCGACAGCTGGACCGCTAAAGCGCCGATGCCGACCGAAAGGTTTGCTGCCGCCGCCTGTGTGGTGGACAACAAAATCTACGTGGTCGGAGGGGCGAGCGCCGGCTTTACCCTGGCGACGGTCGAGGTGTACGATCCGACCCTCGATTCCTGGGCTTCCCTGGCGCCGATGCCGACCCCACGTGAAGGGCTGGCTGCCGCGGCGGTCAATGGCAAGGTATACGCCCTGGGAGGGTACGGATTGCCCGGGCATCTCGCCACCGTCGAGGAATACGATCCGGTCTTGGGGAGCTGGTCGGCCAGAGCGGACATGCTCCTGCCCCGTTCCGATCTGTCGGCCAGCGTGACGGGAAGCCGGATTTTCGTGGCCGGGGGAAACTACGAATTAAACCGGGCTATTGCCGAGACGAGCCTCTATGACCCGGCCACCAACAGCTGGTTCCCCAAGACGTCCATGACCTCGGGTCTTGCCGAAGCCGCCTCCGGGGTTGTGAACGGCAAGGTCTACGTGTTCGAAAGCCTGATCTCGCGGGAATACACCCCTGAAAACGACATCCTGTAGGGGTGCCGGGTCGTCTTTTAGACAGAACGGGGAATGACTGAGGGGATGATGCAACCCTTGGAAAGACCGGATTGCATCGCCCCTCTGCGTTCTCCTGAAAACAATCGCCTTGCACTTCTTCGTCTCTCGTTCGCCGGAAAACACCTTTTTCGCCATGCGTGAGAACCGGATGCCAGCACGTTTCCTCTCTGCTTTCCTGGTCTTCTCTCTCCTCCTGTCTCAGTCGGGTTGCACGGCCAAGCCCCCTCAGCTCGCCCTGCGCGAGGAACTCCTTACGCAACGCATCGCGCTTGTTGCCGATTCTTCCCAAACGGACACCTCTTTGGAACTCTTCGCCAGCAGCAGGGCCCAGGGCGCGCTCAAAGGGGCGGGGGAGGGGATCGCAGGCATGGTGCAGGGCCTGGGGGGAAGCAACTGCTCCGGAGAAGTGTGCGGGGCGGCTCTTTTACTCTATCTGGCGTTCGCCGTGGTGTTCGGGGGGACGGTCGGCGCCATCCAGGGGAGTTTAAAAGCAACTCCGGAAAAGAAGAGCGGAGACAACGAGGCGTTTATCGCTGCCTTGATGAGGCATTTTTCTTCACAGCTTACCCTGGCCAACAGGGTGCTGATCAAAAGTCGGGAAATCCCCGATCTGTCCATCAATCCGGTTTCCCTGCCGGGGTGTGAAGCCGGTGAAGCCTGCGAGGAGTTCAAACGTCTTGCGGCGTACGGCTACCAGAAAGCTCTGGCGGTGGCCCTCACTCGGTGTGATTTTGTCCTTGCGGGACAGCAGCAGGACGATCCTGCCCTGGCTCTCAACCTGGAAGCACGGGTGAGAATCACGGACATTGGCAGCGGCGTCGAGGTCTACAGCCGAAAGTACGAGGTCGGCAGTCAGGTGCGCCGTTACTCCGATTGGCTCAAAATGGATCCCGCCTCTCTCTCGCGCGAAGTGGATTCGGCTCTCGACTCTCTTTCCACGCAGATTGTCGACAACCTGTTTCTTACCGCGGCCCTGCCCATGGATTCAGGCACCTGGCGTCTGCCCGGTACGGAAGATTACGGCTGCTGCTGGATCTGCCCCGTTTCGCCGCCGCTGAATATCGACTACTTTCCCCAGGTGAAGCAGCAATGGCCTTTTGTCCCGTCGCGGCAGCCAACACTCGAGTGGCAGCCGTTCCCCGGCAGTCGCAGGCAGGTCCAATTGGAGAAAAAGACCGGGTACGCGGCCACGGATGTACGCTATGATCTGAAGATCTGGCGGATGGAAGGGACTCGCCGAGGAGCGCTGGTCTACGAGCGCGTTGCCCTGCCGGCGGCCATGCATCGGGTTGAAGAGACTCTGATGCCTGACTCGAGGTATCTTTGGAGCATTCGTGCCTGTTTTACCATCGGTGCGAGAAAGGCCTGCACCCCCTGGGCGTTCTCTCTCGTCCCTTCCGGGCCGAATGGCTGCGAAAGTACCTGGATCAAGCCGGAGAGCAACTATTATCGCTTTGTGACGCCGTAAGCCGCGGTACCACCTTGATTTTGGGCTCAGGAGACGAGAAGCCCAACCTGTTTCATGGCAGGTTGGGCTTTCGAATGAGCCACCTTGCGTGACTTCGGATGAGTAAACAGGTGACAGGACTTTTCTCGAAAAGAACGGCTCCCGGATTGGG
>QKGY01000391.1 GCA_003250235.1 Desulfuromonadaceae bacterium | reverse complement strand
TGCGATCCTGTCGCCGAACGGGGAGCGGTTGTACACCGCCAGTCAGAATATCGTTTATGCCTGGGACGTAGCGACCGGCAAAGCCCTCTCCCGTTTTCAAGGCTACTCCGCCCTGGTCAGTGCCATTGCCTGTTCTCCTGACGGGCGCATGCTGGCGGTTGGCAGTTGGGACGATACCGCCCATCTGTGGGACGCGACCACCGGCATCCACTCCCGACGGCTGGAAGGGCATACGGACGATGTCCGGGCCGTGGCATTTTCTCCTGATAGTCGTTATCTGCTGACGGGGAGCCGGGATGGTTCCGCCCGGCTTTGGGATGCCGTGAGCGGCCGGGAGGTGCATCGTTTCATCGGTCACCAAGCCGGGGTTCGACCGGTGGCCTTTTCCGCCGATGGTCGGATGATACTGACGGGAAGCGACGACCGGACCGTACGCCTGTGGGATGCGGAGAGCCCGTTTCAGTTGCTTAAAGTGCTTGGTCCTTTTCCGGACCGGGTCGTTTCCGCTACCTTTTCCCCCGATGGCGAAGCCGTGCTGGTCGGCAGCGCCAACCTTCTCATCCTCTGGGACGTGCGAACCGGCACTGAAATCAGACGGTTTAAAGGACATACGGATGCGGTCCAGAGCGTCGCTTTTTCTTCGGATGGCCGTATCGCCCTGAGTTCGGCGTGGGACAAGACCATGCGCCTCTGGGACGTACCCAGCGGACAGGAAATCCGGTTGCTGAAAGGGCATGAAGACCAGATTTACAAAGCGGTCTTTTCTCCCGATGAAACCACGATCCTCTCGGGAAGCTTGGACAATACCGCCAGACTCTGGGAGGTGGCCACCGGCAAAGAACTCCGCCGCTTTACCGGGCATACCGACCGGGTCGTGGATGTGGCGTTTACCCCTGATGGGCGTTTCGTTCTCACGGCCAGCGAAGACCGCACAGTAAGTCTGTGGAATATCGAATCCGCCCGTGAATTATGCCGGTTGGTCAGCTTTCAGGATGGAAGCTGGGCCGTTGTGGATGAAGAAGGGCGCTTTGATGCAGCCAATGGCGGCGATATAGCGGGACTGCATTGGGTGGTGGATCTTGAAACCATTACTCTCGATCAGTTGAAAGATCGCTATTATGAACCCGGACTGCTGACCAAGAAGCTGGGTCTCAGTCAATACCCCTTGCGTGATGTCCAGGCGTTTACCGCTCCCGCTTTGTTTCCGGTCATCCAGATCAAGGACCTTGCTCCGGATGATCCTGAACTGAATATTGATCTTCAGAATCGTGGCGGCGGGATAGGCCGGGTCGTGGTGTACATCAACGGCAAGGAAATGGTTTCGGATGCCCGCAGCCCCGGAATGCGAACGGATGTCGACCATCAGACCCTGAAGTTGCCCGTCAAAAACCATCCCTATCTGATCCCCGGTCAAGAAAACGTTATCGAGGTGCGTGCCTTCAATGAGGCGGGTGACCTGGAAAGTCGAGGCGTCAGGCAAATTTTCAAGATGCCCGCGACCGCTGCCGTTGAGCCGCCGACCCTTTGGGCGTTCATCTGTGGGATATCGGATTATGAAGGGGAGACGTTGGATCTCCGTTTCGCCGATAAAGATGCCCGGGATTTTGCCAACGCCCTGAGCCTGGGGGCGAACCGGTTGTTCGGCGCCGACCGGGTCCGGATTTCATTGTTGACCTCCGCTAAAGGAGAAGCTGCCGGTCTCCCCACGAAAGAGCAGTTCGAAACTGTGATCGGAAAGTTGCAACAGGCAAAACCATGGGACATTGTGGTGGTTTATCTGTCGGGACACGGCATTGCCGTGGGTGATGATTATTTTTATCTCACCCGGAACGCTCGGACTTCGGATCTCGCCGATGTCGTCCTGCGCCGAAAATATGCCGTCAGCGGGGCCGAACTGGCGACTTGGTTGAAAGCTTCGCCGGCTTTGAAACAGGTGATGATCCTCGATACCTGTGCGGCCGGGCAGGCGGCTCTGAAACTGACGGAACAACGTGACATCTCTTCGGGACAGATTCGAGCCATCGAACGCTTGAAAGACCGTACCGGATTCCACGTTTTGATGGGGAGTGCCGCCGATGCGGTGAGCTATGAAACCTCCCAGTTTGAACAGGGGTTATTAACCTATGCCCTCCTTCAGGGGATGAAGGGGGCCGCCTTGCAGGACGAGGAGTTTGTGGATGTGAGCAGGCTTTTTCAATATGCCGCGGATACGGTACCCCAGCTGGCCCGAAATATCGGCGGCATCCAGCGCCCTCGTATCGCCGCCCCTAAAGGCTCCAGTTTCGATATAGGACAACTTAATTCCGATGATTGCCGGGCAATTCCACTGGCCCAGGAAAAACCCATGTTGCTGCATCCGGTGTTGCTGGACGATGAGACGTTATGGGACGATCTGGAGCTTTCCGTCCGTTTGCGAAGTCG
>QKGY01000014.1 GCA_003250235.1 Desulfuromonadaceae bacterium | reverse complement strand
AAAAATCCCTTGATGGAAGAGCCCGTCGATCCGGGACCGCAGGGAGCGGACTCGGTCGGGGCCGACCCTTCGATGAACGGCAGCTCGACGGCGTCACGGCATCCCCTGTCGCTGAGCAGCCCCGATACCGGGTCGATCCAGATCTCCTCGATATCCTCCGGCTGGGACAGAACGAGCGGTTGAGGGTGAAGCTCGGCCATCATGTCCCCCCAGATCGTCAACGCCCCGGAAGCGCCGGTCAGACCGGTCGGCTCGTTGTCGTCGCGGCCGACCCACACCACCGCCAGGCGGTCACCGGTGAAGCCGGCGAACCAGCTGTCGCGAAAATCATCGGTGGTTCCGGTTTTTCCGGCGATATCGAGGGACGGCGACAGAATGCGGTTGAGGGAGGCGGCCGTCCCTTCGCGCACCACGTTCTGCAACGTTCGGGTCAGCAAGAACAGGGGTTCGGGATCAACCACCTGCTCGACGTTGAGGGGATAACGCTGCAACGCCTCCCCCTCGGGGGTCACCACCGCCTGAATCGCCCGCAAAGGGGTGAGAAATCCGCCGCCCGCGATGGTCTGGTAGACCTGGGTCACCTCCAGGGGGGTCAGGGCGTTGGCGCCGAGCAGGCTCGAGGCGAATCCCTGCAGATCCTCGTCCACTCCCAGCCGCCGCAGGTTATCCATAACCTTGGAGACGCCGACAGCCAGCCCCAGATTCACCGTCGGCACGTTATAGGAGTGGGTAAGAGCGTCCCGGAGAGAGACCTTGCCGCGATATTCCTTGTCGTAGTTCTGCGGAGACCAGTGTGCCCGCCTGCTTCACCACCAGGGGGTTGTCGTCCAGCAGGGTGGCCAGAGTATATTTGCCCGGCTGCTGCAGAGCGGTCAGATACACGACGGGCTTGATCAGCGAGCCGATGGGACGCCGGGCGTCGAGCGCGCGGTTGAACCCTTCGAACCGGGGGTCCCGGCCGCCGACGACCGCCTGAACCTCGGCGCTCTGCGGACTGGTGACGATCAGCGCCCCCTGCAGGGTACCCGACGGCAGGCCGCGCATTTTATCCAGCTGGGCCAGTCTTCGGGACAGGGTGGTTTCCGCCGCCTTCTGCACTACCGGATCAAGGGTGGTGAAAATCCGCAACCCTTCCGAGCGCAGATCGTCGTCGCGGTAATCCCGTGTCAGCTGTCGGTAGACCAGGTTGAGAAACGCCGGATACGGGGAGGTGCCTCCCGGTGGCCTGTCGACGACGGCGAGGGGCGCCGCTTTGGCATGCTGCAGGTCGGCCCAGCTGAGAAAACCTTCCTCCTCCATCTGGGTCAGGACCAGGTTTCTCCTCTCCAGGGCACGCTGGGGGTGGCTGCGCGGATTGAAATAGGTCGGCCCCTTGAGCATCCCGACGAGCAGCGCCGCCTCGGAGGGCTCCAGCTGGGTGATGGACTTGTTGAAATAAAAGCTCGCCGCCAGCCCGAAGCCGTGAATGGCGCGACTGCCGTCCTGCCCCAAGTAGACCTCGTTGAGGTAGGTTTCGAGGATTTCCTGCTTGCTGTAATGGGCCTCCAGCAGCAGGGCCATGATCATCTCGGTGAACTTTCGCCGCAGCGTCCGTTCGGGCGTGAGGAAGAAGTTCTTGACGAGCTGCTGGGTCAGCGTACTGCCGCCCTGAATGCTCTCGCCGCTGGCGGTCTTGAAAAGCGCCCGGGCGATTCCTCGCGGGTCGATGCCGTGGTGGGAATAGAAGCGCTTGTCCTCGACGGCGACCAGCGCCCGGGTCACCGATTCGGGAACCTCGGAAAGCCTTACCAGGATGCGGTCCTCGTAATTGCCGGGATAGATCCCGCCGATCAGGGGAGCATCCAGGCGAAACAGCGGCAGCGACTCGCCATGGCTGTCGGTCATCGCCCGCAACCGGTCGCCGGCAAAATCGATACGCAGCCACGTCGCGTCCTGGGGTCCGTCGGCGAAGACGAACGACCGCGACATCAGGGCCAGGGTTCTGCCGATCGAACGAAAGGTCCCCGGTGTCTGCGGCGCCTCGTTCACCTGCCGGTAGTGCAGCCGCTCGAGTTCCGTGATCAGCTCTTCCTGGCTTAATTCCTGCCCGGGGTACAGCTCCAGGGCACGCGCATACACCTTGGCGGGCAGTTTGAACCGTTTCCCCTCGAACCGCGCCCGCACCGTGAAATCCAGGTAGGCGGTGAAAACGGCCAGGGCGAGCAATCCGGTTGCACCGAGGATCAGGATGATTTTTTTGGCGGATTTCTTCTTACGTTTGGCCATGGATTTCTTGACGTTCTTTACCGGTTAAACGAGACGGACAGGACAGGCCATTTTCAGGGTGAAACGACGGATTCGTCAAGCCCTTTGATACCTCCGGGAGAGGGAACCGCGGATAAACAGCCATCCCTCCCCTTCCCGTCCGTGCACGGATCATTAAAACCGGAAAGACCCAGCAATAACCATTCCACCGGCTCATTGCGCGCGCGTTTCGGCGTGAGGGCTCGCCGGCACCGGCTCTGCGGTATCCTGCTGGTCGCGGAACTGACTGATGTACAAGCGATAATAGACGCCTTTGCGGGCCAGCAGCGTATCGTGCGTCCCCCGCTCGATCACCTTTCCCTTGTCGATGACAATCACCTGGTCGGCGTTGGCGATGGTCGAAAGACGGTGGGCGATGACGAAACTGGTTCGCCCCTGCATGAGCTGGTCGAGAGCCTGCTGAATCTGCACCTCGGTGCGGGTGTCGACGGAGCTGGTGGCCTCGTCGAGAATAAGGATGGCCGGGTCGGCGAGAATGGCGCGGGCGATGGTGATGAGCTGACGCTGCCCCTCGGAGAGGTTGCCGCCCCGCTCGGACAGCAGGGTGTCGTATCCCTGCGGCAGGCGGCGGATGAAGCCGTCGGCGCGGGCAAGCCTGGCGGCGGCTTCGACCTCCTCGTTGCTGGCGTCCAGGCGGCCGTAGCGGATATTCTCCCGTACCGATTCGCTGAACAGGAACGACTGCTGCAGCACCACCCCGAGCTGGCGGCGCAGGCTCTCGCGCGAGACGCTGCGGATGTCGATGCCGTCGATGCGGATCGCCCCCTCCTGGGGTTCGTAGAAGCGCGACAGCAGGTTGACCAGGGTGGTCTTGCCGGCGCCGGTGTGGCCGACCAGGGCAATGCGCTGGCCGGGGCTGGCATGCAAAGAGACGTCCTGCAGCACCGGCGTTCCGGGGATATAGGAAAAACCGAG
>QKGY01000326.1 GCA_003250235.1 Desulfuromonadaceae bacterium | reverse complement strand
TTTTATGGCAGCCGTGCATGAAGGAGGACACATGGAATCCAAGTCGTTTGAGGTCAAATCTAATCCCGAACTATGGGAAAAGCTGGGTATGGATGTTGCGCGATTCAGTGCCATGCCCCCGATGATTACCGCAGCCTATCAGAAGATCTTCCTGAGTCAGAAAGACCGTCCGAAGGCCATGGCCTATTTCGATGAGATGGTCTCTGAAGTTCATTCCGGCAGAATCGAGGAACTGGTCAAAGCCAAAGAAGAGGGGCATCCGGTGATTGGTACCTTTTGTGTGTACGTACCGGAAGAAATTGTTCTTGCGGGTGATGGGATTTGTGTCGGGCTTTGCGGCGGATCCCAGGGATCGATTGCCGATGCCGAGAAAATCCTCCCCCGTAATATTTGCCCGATGGTCAAGTCGGCATTCGGCTTCAAGGCCGGAAGAATCTGCCCGTATTTCCAGGTCGTCGATTTCGTCTACGGGGAGACTACCTGCGACGCCAAGAAAAAAACCTGGGAGATTCTCGACCAGTACGTACCGACTCATGTCATGGAAATTCCCCAGATGAAACGGGAGCGGGACAAAGCCCTCTGGGTTGAGGAGGTCAAGGATTTCAAGAAAGCGGTTGAAAAGATAACAGGCAAAGAAATCACTCTCGAAAGTCTCCAGCAGGCCACGCGAAAGATGAATGCCAAGCGTATGGCTCTTCAGCGTCTAAACGCGCTTCGCCACCATAATCCTTCGCCGATCAGCGGCCGGGATATGCTGCTGATTCAGCAGATCGCCTTTTATGACGAACCGCAGCGGTTTACCCAGAAAGTGGATCTGTTGTGCGACGAGCTCGAATACCGCATCCGCAACAAGGTCAGTGTGGCACCGGCATCCGCCCCCCGTATTCTGATATCCGGGACCCCCATGGCGCTCCCCAACTGGAAGTTACATAACATCGTCGAATCGGCCGGGGCCGTGGTGGTCAACGAGGAAAGCTGCATCGGTACGCGCTATTATAAAGACACCATCGAGGATGGTACGGCTACCATGGACGACTTGTTGGGGCGGCTCACGGACCGATACATGAAGATCGACTGCTCCTGCTTTACCCCCAACGAGGATAGGATCGACCAGGTAATCCGTGAAT
Source organism: Desulfuromonadaceae bacterium (assembly GCA_003250235.1). Classification (GTDB taxonomy): domain Bacteria; phylum Desulfobacterota; class Desulfuromonadia; order Desulfuromonadales; family SZUA-540; genus SZUA-540. Next base: position 8,180 of record QKGY01000326.1, on the reverse strand, counting down.
ACCGTGAGTCTGGCGCTCAGGGGATCATCGACTACTGTCTGCAGTTCTGCCATACCTACAATATCGAGGCGGTCAAGCTCAGACAGGCCTGCGAGAAGCAGGGTATCCCCTTTATGGCCATCGAGTCCGATTACTCGCCTGAGGATGTCGGTCAGCTTCAGACGCGGGTGGAAGCCTTTCTTGAGCAGATTCAGGGGTAACCTATGACTCTCGGCGTCGATTTGGGATCCCGCACGATCAAGCTGGCTGTTGTTCAGGACGGCAGGCTGGTCGATTACGAGGTTGTGGAAAGTTCCTTCGAACCTCACCGGCAGGCCCAGACCATGATCGGCAAGTATACCCCGCGTGTTGTTGCGGCGACAGGCTATGGCCGTCATCTGGCCCAGCGTCATTTTGCCCAGCAGGTGATTACCGAAATCAAGGCACATGCCATAGGCGCCCGTTACTTTTTCCATGAGTGTCGTACCATTCTGGATGTCGGAGGGCAGGACTCGAAGGTTATTGCTCTGAATGAGGCGGGGCAGGTCGTCAATTTTCAGATGAATGACAAATGCGCTGCAGGTACCGGACGGTTTCTGGAGATGATGGCGGCGGTGCTCGGTTACGGACTGGATGAATTCGGGGTGGCTGCGGCGCAGTCCGATCAGACGATCCCCATCAACAGTATGTGTGCCGTTTTCGCCGAATCCGAAGTGATTTCCCTGAAGAACAGGGGGTTCTCTCCGCAAGATATCGCCAGGGCCATCCACCTGTCTGTCGTGGATCGTCTGGCCGGTATGCTGGAACGGATCGGTGTCGGGGAGAGCCTGGTCTTTTCCGGAGGGGTCGCCAACAACCGATTTATCGTCGAGTCGTTACAAAAGAAACTGGGAGTCCCTGTTCATGTCCCCGGAACCCCTGACATCGTAGGGGCGTTGGGGGCTGCCATTCATGCCGCAAAGGAGATTTGAAATGCACCGTTTGGTTTATTGGCTGCTGGCCGTCCTGTTCCTTTTCCCCGTTCAGGGGGTGTTCGCTGAATCCTATCAGTACATGACGGCAGAGCAACTCAAGACGTCCCTGGAAAATAGCCAGCCCGTTATCCTGTTGGATATTCAGGTCGAAGAAGAATTCGTCCAACACCACCTGCCCGGCGCCCTGGCCACCTATGCCTACCCGGTAACATCCGCTGAGGAGACCGGACGCATCGACGCTACCCTGGAGACGTTGAGCGCCTCTGAATATCCCGTCGTCGTGGTTTGTCCCCGAGGAGGTGGCGGTGCCAAGCGCGCCTATGACCACCTCAAAGAAAAAGGTATCACCTTGAGCCGTCTCTTTATCCTCGAAGGTGGCCAACAGAAATGGCCGTATGCGGAGTGGGTCAGGACTGGTCACTAATAAAATCCGTGCAGGGTTCAAACAAAGGGTACCCCTCGGGGTACCCTTTTCTTCTTTACGGCGGGTGAAAAAATTGGGAATATCTGAAGGCTTTGCTGAATGTTCCCAAATTCGCTAGAGGAGAGATGCATTATGGAAAGAACCTCCGTCACCACCGTTCTGCGGGCTGAGAGCCCGGCAGAATCTCTCTGTGTCAAGGGCTGGGTGCGTACCCTGCGTACCGGCAAGGACATCGCTTTCTTCGCCCTGAACGACGGTTCCTGCTTCGCGTCGCTGCAGGTGGTGGTGACTCCGCAGTTGTCCAACTACGAGGAGTTGATCAAAATCGGCACGGGAGCCTGCCTTTGTGTGGAGGGGACCCTAGTAGAATCCCCCGCATCCGGGCAGCGCTGGGAAATACACGCGCGGGCCGTGGAGATTCTCGGCCCCACGGATGCGGACTACCCCCTGCAGAAAAAAAGACATTCCCTGGAGTTTCTCCGTTCCATCGCTCATCTGCGTCCCCGTTCCAACACCTTTGGGGCCGTCTTCCGCATGCGAAGCGCCCTCTCGTTTGCTGTGCATCGATTCTTCCAGGAGCGGGGTTTTATGTATGTGCACACCCCGATCATTACCGCCAACGATTGCGAGGGGGCCGGCGAAATGTTCCGGGTCAGCACTCTGGATGCCGAAACGCCCCCCAGGGTGGATGGAAAGATCGACTGGACCCAGGATTTTTTCGGAGAAAAAACGGGTCTGACGGTCAGTGGCCAGTTGCAGGGAGAACTGTTCGCCACCGCATTCAGCGATATTTACACCTTCGGACCCACTTTCAGGGCGGAGAACTCCAACACAAGCCGGCATGCCGCAGAGTTCTGGATGATCGAGCCGGAAATCGCCTTTGCCGATCTGGCGGATGATTGCCGTCTCGCTGAAGATTTTCTGCGATACCTTGTCACTTATGCCCTGGAACATTGCGGCGAGGACCTGAGCTTTTTCAACGAACGGATCGAGAGCGGACTGATCGAAAAGCTGGAAAGTCTTGCCAATGCCCGGTTTGAGACCCTGACCTACTCGGACGCGGTGTCACGGCTGCTGGCCTCGGGGGAATCTTTCCAGTTTCCGGTTCAGTGGGGGCTCGATCTGCAGTCGGAGCACGAGCGCTATCTGACGGAAAAAGTCATTGGGGGGCCGGTGTTCGTGACCGATTACCCGGCCGAGATCAAGGCCTTCTACATGCGTCTCAACGAGGACGAAAAAACCGTAGCGGCCATGGATCTCCTGGTCCCGAGGGTCGGCGAGATCATCGGCGGCAGTCAGAGAGAGGAACGTCTGGAAATTCTCATTCAGCGGATGAAACAGGTGGGAATTGTTCCGGAGAGCCTGGGGTGGTATCTGGATATCCGCCGCTGGGGGAGCTGCTCCCACGCCGGATTTGGTCTGGGATTCGAACGCCTGCTGATGTACATAACCGGCATGGAGAATATCCGCGATGTGATCCCTTTCCCGCGAACCCCCGGCCATGCCCGTTTTTGACCGGATCCGGAGCCGCCTTCAGTTCCCTGAATGGCGGCTCTGCTGTTTCCTCAGCCTTCGAGACCTGAGAAGACGATACCCCACGGGAATCAGAGAGACCAGGGCGATAAGGCCTAGCCCAAGGAACAACGTGGGTGTGGTCCGGCCCTGAATCAGATCGAGCAGAGAACTGGAAAAGACGATATAGGCAATACACCCCGGCAGCATACACAGGAAGGTGGTCGCCGCGTAGGGCAGAAATCGGATGCGCGTGAGACCGAAGGCGTAGTTGAGCAGATTGAAGGGGAAAAGAGGGACCAGCCGGGTCATGGCGACCATTTTCCATCCGTGCTTCGCGACCTGCTCATCCAGGTGCCGCCAGCGGGGGCTTTTCAGCTTTTGCTCCACCCAGTCACGGGCAAGGTAACGCGACACCAGAAAGGCGATGCAGGCTCCCGTTGTGGCAGAAATGATCGTATAAACCACCCCCCAGAACGGACCGAAGAGCAGGCCGCCAACGACGGTGAGTGGCAGCCCCGGCAGAAAGAGTGTTGGGGCCACTGCGTACAGCAGCATATAGAGCAGCGGTGCGAGAGTGCCATACCCTTCGATGAGCGTGCGCAGCCTGCCCTGTTCCAGGTATTCCGTCAACCCCGCGACCCGAAAAGCGACAATAAAAGCGAGGATGGTAAAGAAGAGCGCAAGCTTCTTCAGCGGAGTCCCTGACTGGGAATCTTTCGCCGTGACATGCCTCTCGCGGGTGACTGGTGTGGTGAATTCCTTCTGCAGTCGGCGTTTGAGGCGCAGGCGGTTGAGATAGGTGAACGGTGCTTTGGATACGGGAACCCGGCCGGACAACGTCTGTCCGGGGGCAAATACAAGATCGAGGACGTGACCGGTCGGGGTGTGAGAACCCAGAATGTGGGAACAGCCGGCGCAATAGGTCAGCATGTAATGCCCCTGTGCCTCGCGGATCCGTTTCCGGGTCCAGGACGTGGCCAGTTCCGGGCTTAGATGGCCGGCGCCGGCTCCTTCGCCACAGCAGAGCGTGGTTTGACGGCTGTGCGGCGCTTCGCTGATCGAAAGACCTCGCTGGGTGAGAAGCTCGCGAACCGCATTATGGACCAAAGGGGCAAAGCGGCTGACGCAAGGATCGTGAATCACCGTGTCGGCACGGGCCTCCTCTGCGATGACCGGCGCGTTTTGCGCAAGAAACTCATAAACCGTTCGGGTTTGGATCTCAGGAGCGTACTGGCTAAACACCTGGTAGCAGTTAGGACAGGCCACCAGAACGTGTCTGACACCCTGTCCGACAAGATATCCTTTCAGCTCCTGGAACAGGGCGTCAAAATGGGCCTGACGTCCCAGGTCATGCGACGGCTTGGTGCAGCAATCCAGAACGATGCCGGCCGTCGGTATCTCCTGGCGAATGTGAGCAAAAAGCTTCAGCGTGGTTTCAGGGCGTGATCCGGGCAGCGCACACCCGGGAAAGAAAACCGTGTCGCAGGCGGCGGGCAGTGCATACCAGGAATACCGCTTGGATGTCCCTCTTTTTTCGTATGCCAGCAGGCCCCTGTGCTCAGCGAAGTCCCCTTTTCCTCGCGAGACGGTCTCCCGGCGCATCTCCAGAAACATCCGGTCGGGATCCACGTGGTCCGGGCAGACCGCTGTGCACAGGCCGCACAAACTGCATTCGAACGGCATGGCCAGCACCACCGGGTTGGTCGGGTCATACTGGTCCGCGAGGACTTTGGGGTCGCCGTATTTTTTCAGAAATGCGCACTCGGCCACACAGATTTGGCATTGGCTGCACAGAGTCGAGACGCTGTCGAGCTGTTCCTGAAGGTCGAGGCGCAGCGTTCCTCGGTCGTAGTGTGATTCTGGCTCAGAGGGCATGGGGCGAAGATATCATCCGGGTCGGAAGTCAACGAAGAATGGCAAAGGATCCCTGGGGGAGATCGTTGCAGGACACCGTAATGACAGAGCCTTCAAAATGCAAATATAAAAAAACGATAGGCGTCAGTTCCGTCATCGAATGGTTCGATCCGAATGGGCGCAGTATTCCGCTATACTGCGGGTTCTCCGCTATGAAGATGTTTGATGAAGGCCTGAACCAGGGGGGAGAGTTGCCTGTTTTTCCGCTGCACCAGATAAAAAGGGCGAAGAATGCGGACCCCTTCGATTTCCACCTGAACCAGACTGTGGTTATCCAAGTCCTCGGCGACCGCCAGAGAGGAAAGGATGGCAATACCCAATCCGGCTTTCACCGCCTGTCGGACAGCCTCCGAGCTGTCGATTTCGGCGACCGACATGAGCGCGGACGGCGAAAAGCCATGGCGAATCAGTTCCTCGTTCATGACCATGCGGCTGCCTGAGCCCTCTTCCCGCAGGATGAACGGCTGGGAAGGCAGATCTTCCAGGGAGACTTTCCCGATTTGGGCCCACGGATGCTTGGGAGGTACGACGAGAGTCAGTTGATCGGAAAAAATTTCCTCGCTCTCCAGTCCTGGGTTTTTAGAACGGGCTCCGATAATGCCGACTTCGAGATCGCCGGCCAGAACATCGTGCACCGTTTTGGAGGTGTCGGAGATTTTCAACCGCAAGCGGATCGAGGGATGCCGGGCCTGGAACGACTCAATCCGTTTGGGCAGGATATAGGCTCCAGGAATGGTGCTGGCGCCAATAGTCAGATCGCCGGTGAGGTTGCCGCCGAACTGACGCATGGCCTGAATCGTTTCGTCGCGCAGTTTGGTGAGGCGTATGGCATACCGGTACAAAAGCTCCCCGGCGGGGGTGGGAAGAACTTCCCTCCCGAGGCGGTCAAGCAGTTTTTCTCCAAACAGTTCTTCTAGTTGGCGGATGTGCTCGCTGACTGTCGGCTGGGTCAGGTAGACGGCCTCCGCAGCCTTTGAGAAGCTCTTAAGGTCAACGATTTTGCAGAAAACCTCGAGTTTTCGAATGTCCATATCCCCATCCGCCCCTTAGGAACGTTCCGGACCGTGGTTCACGGTCCGGCAGTTTCCTTACGCCTCTTCGTCGCTTACTGCCTGAGGTGCGTTTGCCGTTTTCTTCCACATCGCAGTCACCTTGATCAGGCCGAGCAGCCCGAGGGCCAGGAACAGGAAGCCTCTGTATGTGGGGGGCTCTTTGCCTTCGCTGATAAACAGGACGTTGTCGCTGACATTGAGCCCCTCGTCCTTGGCCAGTTTCATCAGTTTGTCCTTGTTGCCGGTGGCGATCAGGCCGGAGATGACCATGCCCGTGATGTCACGCTGACCGAAAAAATCACCCTGGTGTTCCTTGAGGTAGGCTTGTTTGGCCTCTTCCGTATCGAATTTGAAGTAATAATCCTTGAGAAGCTGCACCACTTGCGGGTTGCGGGTTTCGACCAGCACCTCGATAGGCTGGCTGCTGTCCTGGGATACGCGCAGGGGAACCAGAAAGGCATCGAGTTCAACGCTTCCCGAAGTCGATATTCCCATCAGCAGGTCCTGATATCCCCCGGTGATGTGGAGCCATTCCCTGGGTGAGCCGTTTTTGACCAGTTCGGCCTCGGTGATTGTCAGGGGGGTGCGGTTTCGCAGAAACAGCGAGACATCCGTCCATCCGAGCCAGAGAAGAACCAAGCAGATGGCCGTCAGGGTAAAGCGAAATCGTTTCATGAAGCATGTCCTCGTGAAGGGTGAAAAAAACAGGGGCCGCCCGGCAGGCGGCCCCCAGTGTATGACAAGTGACCTAAAGGGTGCAACTCCTTAAGTGGATTATGCAGCCTCGGTGACTTCATTGCGGACGGCATCTTTCTGCGTGAGCAGAGAGACGACGACCAGGGCGATGAAGCTCAAAGGAATGGAAATGGCCGCAGGGCTGTTGATCTGGATCGGGGCATCCCCGGGAAGCAGGCCGTAGCGGACCCACATGTCGGGGGAGATCAGGATCAGGCCGAGAGCCGATACCAGACCGACGAAGATCGAAGCGGCAACGCCTTTGGCGGTAGTCTTCTTCCAGAACAGCAGCATGAGGATCGCCGGCAGGTTGGCGGAAGCCGCCACGGCGAAGGCCCAGCCGACCAGGAAGGAGACGTTCATCCCTTCGAAGACGATGCCCAGGTAGATGGCGATGCAGCCGACCACGATAGCGGCGATCTTGCCGGCTTTAACTTTGCCCGCATCCGTCATGTGCAGACCGAGGAAGTTGTCCATGAGGTCGTGGGCCACGGCCCCGGAGGCGGCCACGATCAGACCGGATACCGTGCCCAGAACCGTCGCGAAAGCCAGCGAGGAGATGACCGCGAAGAGGATTACGCCGAAGGAGAGGGCGAGCAGCGGGGCGCTCATGTTGTTGTCGGTCAGGTTGATAACGCCGTTGGTCATGGCGCCGACGCCGAGGTAGAGGGTCAACACGTAGAAGAAACCGATAGCGGCAATAGCGACGATGGTCGACTTACGGGCAGCCGCCTGGCTGGGTACGGTGTAGTAACGGATCAGGATGTGGGGCAGAGCCGCGGTGCCGCAGAACAGAGCCAGCATCAGGGAGATGAAGTTGAACTTCTGGGTGCCAGTGGCGTTGTCGACCTTGAACTTCAGGCCGGGACGCAGGATGCGGGCGCCGGGGGTCGGCTTCTGATAGAAGATCTCGTACTTGGTGTCGCCAGCCATGACGTACTTCTTGCCCCAGAGGACGATGGTCGAATCCTTGACGGCGGAGAGGTAAGCAAAGGGACCGAGCGCGCCGGTTTGAGCCACCTGCTGACCGTCAATCTTGATTTCCTTTATGTTGCCGACGGGGAAAAACTTTCCTTCGGCTTTTTCAGCGCCGTTATACAGCTTGGTCCCATCGGCCTTGGTCTCGACAAACAGGGTCTCTTCCAGGGAGTAGGTGCCATCGTTGTTGGCCGCGAAGTGCCAGATGGACTCTTCGCCATTGCCTGCCAGGCGAACCAAGCTGGCTTTTCCGAACTCGTTGTCCTGCCATCCCTCAGCGGAGCTGAGGCCGTCTGCCTGCAGGGTTCCGTCAGCGGCAATGCTGGCGGTCAGGGTCTGGAACTTGTGAGTCTCGCGGTCGCCCCAGCCCTTGGGGTCGGTTGTGAGGCCGCGGCCCAGAAGGGCGATCACGACGATCGTGGATACGATCAGCAGCAGGGCGCCCTTGAAGAACTGCACGTAGGTGGTAGAAGCCATGCCGGCGGTGGCGACGATGATGGTAACGACGACACCGACGATGCAGACGCCGACCCAGTGAGGCATGCCGAGCAGAGGCTTGACCAGAACGCCGGCGCCGACCATCTGCGGGATCAGGTAGAAGACCGAGAC